>JBEANW010000276.1:0-4527 GCA_041165225.1 Cyanobacteriota bacterium
AATGTTAGTTTTGATCACTGGTCTTAGTTGGGTTGTTCCCCCAGAATTACGTATTTTACGATATTCCAATAGTTCTGCTTCAGTGGTAACTGTGGTTTTACTATCCCGCTGTAGGGGATGAATCTGAAAGCGAATAATTTTTTTGCCGTTTTCGGATAGCTCGTGAATATTGAAGGCGTGAATTGCCGAAGATCTTGCTCCTGTATCGATTTTTGCCTTGATTTTGTCAATTTTTAGCTGGGGTAAGGTGACGAATTCTCGCCAGCCAATAATTTTACTAGATGGAGCAAAGTAACTGGTATCGTTTCGGTTTTGATGATGAAACACAAATTTGATGATGAGACACAAAAATACAGTTTGATTTTAGGTCAATTTCAGTGGTTTTCTCGAAAATTTTACAGAAAAAGTTTCAGCAATTCGGCTGAGGTTATTTATTGTGATTATTTGTATATTATAAGTGTCTAATATAGTTGCTTTTGGTTGGTATTCTGGTATACAAGCCTCATTCTTAATAAGAAAAAGGCATCAGCGATCACTGATACCTCTGGAGTCCCACGAACTGTAACGTACCAAAAGCTTGGTACTTTTACAGGATAGTTTTAATTTTTTCCTGTAATGTATAAAATCGTACCATTTTTCGATAAATTGTGAGCCTCTAACTTTAAGATTGGTCGCCTTGATTAACTTGAGTCCAAGCTGCTTCCGCCGCTCTTTTTTCCGCTTCTTGTTTGCGACGATCCTTCCCCGCTCCGTAGACTTTACCCTGGATTAGTACTTGAGCCGTAAATTCTTTGGCATGGTCGGGCCCAGATTCGGCGATAATTTGATAGGTGGGTTTGGTCTGATGATGGGCTAATGCCCATTGTTGTAAACGGTTTTTGCTATCGATAAATGTTTCTTGGGTTGTAATTGTATCTTGTTGCGTCCCTGACTGAGAATGATTAGAGCCGTTAACTAATTGTCTAGCCAGAGGGTGAAATATTTGCAAAATGTATTCGCGGACGGGTGCTATCCCCCCATCCAGAAAATATGCCCCCAAGGTAGCTTCAAAGGTATCATTGAGCAAAGAAGGATTGTTTCTGCCACCATCCTTAGCCGTCCCTTTACCCAAGCGCATCAGCTTACCTAAGCCGAATTCTGCCCCTAGTTGCCCCAACTGCTGTTCATTTACTAATCGCGATCGCAAATGGGTTAATTGCGCTTCATTGATGGTCGGATACATACTATAGAGCATCTCTGCCACCACAAATCCCAAGACTGCATCTCCCAAAAATTCTAACCGTTCGTTATCTTTCCCCATGCCTGGATTCTCATTGGCATAGGAGCGATGGGTTAAGGCTAGCTCAAACAAGTCAGGATTGTTAAACGTCGGTAATTTATAGCCATTCTCAGAACCATGAGGTACTGCTTTTTCCCTTTTCCCCTTTCCCTTTTCCCCAAACAAAACCAAGGTGTACCTCACGAATACGATAAACGCTATGTGCTGCATTTTGGTCAATGATTGCCCTAAATAATCGCACTTTTTATTATTAAGTTTTACAACAAAAGAGATAAATTACCTAGTTGAGACAGAAGTAATTAGCAGCCAGAAACTGATTAGTTTTCAGCCAACAGTTATTTAATGAGTAGGATTAACAAATTTGAACAAGAGAAGCATCAGCTAGTAGAACAGCTAGTGCGGCGACTTTTAGCTATTAATAATGAGGGACAAAAAACCAGTTTTATAAATGAGATTGTGGTCACGATTTTGCGATCGCGTCCTATATGTCATCGATTTAAGGGGATGCCCTTAACAGGAGTTTATCAGGGGATATATCTTCAGGCAAAAGAGCAGTTAATTCATCATCTCAAGATGCAAATTAATTCAGCTCAAAGTACTCAAAAATCAGGGATAAAAATTGTTTTACAATCCCTAAGCGCTGTTTATTTATATAAGTTGCAAACTCAAATTTTTCTCAAAAATCTTGATGATCAGCAGCTTAAAGATATGGGTTTGGCTGCCCAGAATTTTTCCCTTAATAGTGAATTGAGAACCTATGCTTTGACTGAATTAGTTAAAGCCATAAAGTTTTCTGGGAGGCTCTGTAGACCTCACAGGAGCAAATTCTCTCCTGATCTTTATCAAAGACTTTACGACGAAGCGATCGCCGAAACATTTGGTTATATCTGCCTGAATATTGACCTTTATGATCCTAATCGTGGAGATAAAAAGTTTATGAACTGGGTTAATTATAAATTAGATAAATCTCTATTAAAATGTTATGGACAGTATCATAAGTATGCCAAATTTGAAATTCCTTCATCTCAAAATCTAGAGCAAATTGTTCAAGTAGCAGCAGCACCAGATTTAACTGAAATTTTACGAGAATATATAATTCGCGATCCCGATCAAATTTTTAGTACCACTCATATTAGAAATAGACCTGATGCTAATTTTACTCAAGTGGCTTTGGCAAAGTTTTCAGGTCAAAGCTGGGAACAGATCTCTCGTAAGTTAGACATACCTATTCCCACTCTGAGCAGCTTTTATAATCGGTGGTGTCGTCGTTTTACTCCCTTGATAGACACCGAATTAAAACAATATTTTTAGCATTTTTTTTAGATATTGCAGCCCAAGAGATTTATGAACACCAATGCCAAATCCGCCGTATTTCAAACAAATATTTCCTTAAGCGCTCATGTCCAAGCTGAAAAATTTCGGCGTTATCAATCTCAAGGAAGCAAGGCTAAACAGGTTTATCTCAATACTTTAGCTGTATCAGTAGCCAATTCCTATCTTAATCTGATTGGGTGGTCAACTAGTTTGGTACAGAGCGATAGTTGGAATCCCATCTCCCAAACGATGATGAACGTTGCTGATTTACAAATTCCTGGCTATGGAAAATTAGAGTGTCCTGTAGTACTGTCAGGACAGAGTAAGGTAATCGTATCACCAGAAACCTGGTCAGACAGAATTGGCTATCTGGTAGTAATGCTAGATCTAAACCTGACCACGGGAAGAGTCCTCGGATTTACTCCCCAAGTAAATCAGCTTGAACTGCCCTTAGAACAGTTGGAATCTTTAAGTAAATTCCCTACTTATTTAAGCCAGCAAAAAAGAATTGAACCCACTAACACGGCGACTTTAAGTGATTGGATGACAGGAGCATTAAACTATGGTTGGCAGCAGCTTGATGAGTTGCTTTTGCCACCATTTTCCAGCCCAATGGTGATGAATTTTAGAAGTCGGCAAGAATTAGCTCCGTTGCCCTCTGCTTCTGCCCCAGAAAGTCGGGTAAAGTTAATTAATTTAGGTCAAGATACCGAGCATACCATTGCCTTGATGCTTAATATTCAGCCCCTCAATGAACGAGAATTCAATGTTTCGGTTAAAGTTAGTAATTATCTTGGAGATGATCTAGGTGATCATTGTGATAATTATTTGCCAGAAGGCTTAGAGCTAGTGATTGTCGATCAAGCTAGCCATTCGGTAATGGCTGCCCAGGCTAATCAGACGGAGACGATTGAATTTTGCTTCAGTGGAGAATTAGAGGAAAATTTTGCTGTGGAAATTGCCTTGCAGGAGCAGTTTGTGGTGGAACATTTTACAATCTGATCTACCCCATTCAATAATTAGTCAAAACAATTTTGCCGATCGCCTGTCCCGATTCCAGATGAGCGTGAGCAGCAGCAACTTCTGAGAAGGTAAAAGTTTGAGGATCTAACAATGGACGTATTTGTCCTTGATCGATTAACTGAGCCAGTTCGACCAAAATCTTGCCATGATGGCTGCGGTTAATGCCCGACAGCATGGGAATCAGCATATAAACCAAATGCAAAGTTAGTCCTTTAGCATGCATCAGGCTCAAATCCTGTTGAGAGGAAGAAGCTGTCGATACTACCGTGCCATTTAGCTTTACCGCTTGGAAAGCAGGTTGTAAATTGTCGTTCCCTACCGTATCAAAAACCAGATCGAAACCTTGACCGTCAGTATATCGGGCGACAAATTCGTCTACAGCCATATCAGTATAGTTAATCGCCACATCTGCCCCTAAAGAAAGAGCGATCGCTGCTTTGGCGGAACTAGAAACGGTAGCATATACTTCTGCCCCTGCCCATTTTGCCAACTGTACTCCCAGATGCCCGACTCCTCCAGTACCGCCATAAACTAAAACTTTTTGACCAGATTGTACCTGGGCGCGATCGATTAGTCCCTCCCAGGCGGTAATTGAGACCAAAGGTAGGGCTGCTGCTGCTGTCATGGTTAAAGATTTCGGCTTGTGGGCAATTAAATTGCTATCCACTAGCATATATTCGGCTAACGCACCCCCTGTTCCTTTGACACCCCCTGCACAACCATATATTTCATCCCCAACTTGAAAAGCAGTTACCTTACTACCCACTGCTTCAACAATTCCCGCTACATCCCCATGTAAAACGGCAGGAAAATCGGGAGTAATGTTAGGGATCAAACCTCGACGTATTTTTGTGTCTACGGGGTTAACACTAGTGGCTACAACTTTTATGAGTAGGTGATTAGGTAATAAT
>JBEANW010000277.1:0-7457 GCA_041165225.1 Cyanobacteriota bacterium
TAACGATGGATAAACATAATCGCAATTGAACCTTCCCCCACCCCTGATGCCACCCGCTTAACCGAATTATGTCGCACATCTCCTGCTACAAAGATGCCAGGAACACTAGTTTCTAGTAAAAATGGGTCGCGATCGCGATTCCAACCGCGAAAATCTGCACTCAGTTTCAAGTCTGCCCCCGCATAAATAAAGCCTCTTGGATCTCTTGCTACTATTCCATCTAGCCATTCTGTTTCAGGTTTAGCGCCGATAAAAATAAATAGAGATTTGGTGACTACCTGTTCTGTTGCCCCTGTTTGATTATCTAACAAAGTTAGCCCTGTAAGATTATTTTCTCCCTGGACGGCTACCACTTCTGCATGGGTTTGTACTTCAATATTATCAGTAGAGTCAATCTGGTGGATGAGATATTGGGACATACTTTTGGTGAGAGAATCCCCCCGTACCAACATGGTTACTTTAGCAGCATATTGGGAAAAATACATCGCTGCCTGTCCCGCCGAATTTGCTCCCCCAATCAGATAAATATGTTCATTTTGGCAAGCTAGAGCTTCAGTCTTCGCTGCACCATAATAAATACCTCTACCTGTAAGGCGATCGCATCCTGGCAGATCTAATTTGCGCCAATATACCCCCGTTGCTAATAAGATGGCGTGGCAGTTGATCTCACTCCCATCGGCTAACTTGACCAGGCGATAGGAATTTTCTAATCTGACCTCAACTACCTCTTGAGGAGTCAGAATTTCTACCCCAAAACGTTTAGCTTGAGTCACCCCCCGTCGCGCCAAATCGTCTCCACTCAACCCCACAGGAAAACCCAAATAATTCTCAATGCGCGAACTAGAACCCGCCTGTCCCCCAGGGGCAGAACGCTCGATCATCACAGTACTTAAACCTTCAGAGGCACCATATACCGCAGCAGCTAGCCCAGCGGGGCCTCCACCGACAATTACCAGGTCATAGAAAGGTCTTTCCGCCTGGGTTTGCAGACCAATTTTGGAGGCAACTTCCAGATTACTTGGTCGTTCTAAGCGATCGCCATTGGCAAATAACACTAGAGGCAGTTTGGGCTGAGGGTCAGGGGATAGATATGCAATTAACTTAGTTGCTTCAGGGTCGGTTTCTATATCCAGCCATTGATAGGGAATTTGGTTCCGTGCCAAAAAGTCTTTGACATTATGAGAACAGGGAGACCAGCGATCGCCAATTACTCTAATGCCCTCAAAAGTAGGACGATATACCGCTAACCAATCTGCCAACAAATCATCTAAGACAGGATAGAGCTTTTCTGTGGGAGGGTCCCAAGGCTTGAGAAGATAATAATCTAGGCGGGCGGTATTAATTGCCTGAATCGCTGCGTTAGTGTCGGCATAAGCCGTTAACAAGACTCGTTTAGCTTGGGGAAACATGGGGGCTGCCTGCTCAATAAACTCAACCCCGTTCATTCCAGGCATTCTTTGATCCGTGAGGAATAGAGCTACTGTTTCATTCCGTAGCTTAAGCTGTTCGAGAGTCTCCATTGCCGATGCTCCAGAATTAGCCCTAACAACCCGAAAGCGATCGCCATACTGTTTTCTGAGGTCGCGAGCGATCGCCTCTAACACTTCCAAATCGTCATCTACGGTCAGAATAGTGGGTTTAGCCATGTTAGGGTTTCAGAATAGATAATCAAGCTTATAGCTTATAGCTTATAGCTAGAGCGAAGCCTATTATTTATACCAATCTTTACGCCATTGCTCCATTTGCTCGATTTCTTGCTGTTGAGAAGTCAAAATATCTTGAGCCAGCTTCTTGATCTCAGGACGTTGGGATTTACTTAACGCATCTTTAGCCATCACCAATGCACCTTCATGATGGGGAAGCATCGCATTAATAAAGCGTAAATCAAACTCAGCATCAGCACTCCCCAAATCCATGCTCATCATCATGCCTTGCTTTTGTTCGTCAGTCATTGCCATCATATGACCCATCTGGGGATGATAAGCCATCGGCATACTATCTGCTTGAGGATACCAGGCTGTGCGCCACCCTTCCATTTGACTAATCTCAAGTTTTTGAGCAGCAATAATATCTTGAGCTAGCTTTTTAAGTTCAGGATGTTGAGCTTTGGTCAAAGCTTCCTCCGCCATAACAACAGCACCCTGATGGTGCATAGCCATACCATCGATGAATCGTAAATCATAGTCCCCATCAGCAGGACCTAAATCCATCGACATATCGTGAGACATCCCATCACCATTCATCATCATGTTGCCCTGCTGCTTCGTCCCTTGCTTGTTACTAGCCTCGGTAACGTTGGTATCTGGAGTTGGGGTCTGGCTAGAAATGTCTGGAGAACAAGCAACCGTTAGGGTGGTTGCACCGATCAATGTTAAGGCAAGCAGTTTAGTTTTGGTTAATATTGTTTGCATCATTCACCTAAAATCGAAGTCGCATCTTGATTACTTAGAACATCCAGCATGGCATACGAAAATGAAATCAAGATGAAATTGAACCCACAAGCTAGAAAGGCGCAATTTAGGTAAAGATCGGAATCTGGGAAGTTAGGCGATCGCTTGATATTACTTACTGTTATTAAGCTGATAGCTTA
This sequence comes from Cyanobacteriota bacterium, assembly GCA_041165225.1. GTDB lineage: Bacteria > Cyanobacteriota > Cyanobacteriia > Cyanobacteriales > Xenococcaceae > Waterburya. Next base: position 2,591 of record JBEANW010000277.1, read on the forward strand.
CTAAAGATTGGTAGTAATTGCCGACACAGGACAAGTAGGAATACATTGCTCACAGACAATGCAGCGCGATCGCCTAAAATCCAGTCTAAAGGTTTCTGGGTCTAACACTAGAGCCTGGGTGGGACATACACCCGTACACAAACCGCAGTCTACACAGATTTTTTCATCCACAGCAATCTCGCCACTAGCGGAATATACCTGAAAATCATTCATTCTCATCCATTCGATCGCCGCATCAATCTGATCGATATCCCCCTGCAACTCCACCACTAGTTTACCGATCTGGTTGGGGGCAACTTGCGCGCGAATAATGTTGCTGGCAATATTAAAATCTTTTGCCAGGCGATAGGTTAGAGGAATACGAACCGCCGTTCGAGGGAAGATTATTGTCAATCTTTTTTTCATGGGGAGGCATGGATTATAGATAGAATGATAACCGCAAGTATATTCATACCCCTCTCTATCAGTTTACTAATGAGCGAGCAACAACTAGAACCATCCGCTAACAATTCTGTCAGAAATATTGTAATTGCGATCGCTGCTGTTGTCTTGAGCATCACTTTATTTTTGGGCTTACAAACCGAAACTAGCAGCGCATCTTTAGAATCTCAGGTTAAAAACTCGATCGCTTTAGACATGGCTTTAAATAACCATAAACCTACCCTAACGGAATTCTACGCCGATTGGTGTAATAGTTGTCAGGCGATGGCAGGGGATTTGGCGCAGATCAAAGAAAACTATAGCGATCGCGTTAATTTTGTGATGCTCAACGTCGATAATACTAAATGGCTGCCAGAAATGATGCGCTACCGAGTTGATGGGATTCCACATTTCCTATTTATGAATACTCAAGGAGAAGCGATCGCTCAATCCATTGGGGAACAACCTAAAAGCATCTTAGAAGCGGATTTAGAGGCTTTGATTGCTAATAAACCCATTCCCTATGCCAACCAGCAAGGACAAATTTCGACCGTGGAAGCAAAAGTTACCGTTACCAACGACACCACCGATCCTCGTAGTCATGGAGCGACAGTTCAATAATTGATAATAATTACCTCACCGTAAGCCTTGGGAGTTCAAGCTGAGTGAAATTACAGAACTAAGCAATGCTTTGGCGATCGCGATATTTCCGTATAAATACGGTTTAAAAAACAGGTTGCGTACCTTAACGTAAGTAAACTCCGTGAGACAAAAACTTAATATGCATTATTCAATTAAGCAGCTATCGAACCAAAGATGGGGAATTTACTTAGAAAGTAAGCTGCTGGCAACTATTGGTTGTCATGACAAATGTTTGACTGTCTTGGAGTTGTTACAAAGCCAAAAAAGAATGAGTGCTAGTAAGTACAGACTTTTTGCCTGAAAAACTAGTTGATACTCGTTCTGATATTTCAAACAATACTTTTGATAATTTTAAATCATGGGCATCAATATTTCGGCTTTAATTGGCATTAATGATTGTATTCTGTCAGTCTATCGTTGTCATGACCAAACTTATCGTTTCAGTGTGGTAAACGCGATGGGACGAACTTATACTTGTGATACTTGTTTCCCCACCTTGAGTAGTGCCAAATTCATGGGTATATCCGTTACCGAACGATTAACCATCGATCGCGATCTCCGATAGTAAAGTCAATAATTGATATTTAAAAACCAGCCATAAACTTAATTATGACTGGCAATACCTGCATCACTTAATTAGTTGATTTTTGCTGCTCATAAAGCTATGAGACAGCTGTTTGATATCTTTAATTAGGCATCAACTTCATCAGACAAATTGACTTTAACCACTTTGTTTTTTTCTGCTTTAGGTAGAGTTAGATAAACAATCCCATTTTTATACTCAGCTTTTACTTCAGTGTTTTGAATTGCTACTGGCAACGGAATTACTCTTTGGAAGCTACCATAGCGGAATTCAGAACGAGTTTTACCGTCCTCTTCAGATTTAATTTCAGACTGGCGATCGCCTGAAATAGAGACACTCTTGGCTGTAGCTTCAATATTTAGATCAGCAGGTTGCATCCCAGGAACTTCTAGCTTCAGAACCAAATTCTCTTCAGTTTCGGTCAGCTCTGCTGGGGGAAGTTTAGAAAAGTTACCAAAATCAGCCAAGGTAGCTGGAGTTAAAGCATCATCAAACATTTTATTTAGTTGACGTTGTAAAGAGTTCATTTCAGACCAGGGGTTATAACGAACGATAGTCATAATTCTTGTCTCCGTAAGTTTTATTAATGTGTTTATTCTTTTCTCGAATTAATATTATCTTAGGCAATTTTTTTTAGGATTGGAAGTGTGGTTTATTGCCCTATTTAGTAGCGGTTTCTGCCCGAACTTGTATGTCTGGAAAACCTCACCTTTTAGTCATGAACTAACTTCTCACGAGGTCAAAAGCATAGCTCAGGATTAGTGGAAGTGCGATCGCCTTGCCAACAGCATCATTTTAATCTGGACTTTAATCTGGGCTTATTGCTTGGTAAGATACACAGTGCTTAAGAATTAAGGTAACTCAGCGGTACTGTCCGAAAGATGATAAAAAACGATAAATGGATAGCAGCACAAGCTTCTCAGGGGATGATTGTGCCTTTTGAGAAAAAATCAATTAGAAAGGCGGTATTAGGTGCAGATAAAGCAATCCCTACGATTAGCTGGGGTCTTAGCTCCTATGGTTACGATATTCGCCTGTCTCCTCGCGACTTTAGAATTTTTAGACATATTCCTGGCACGGTAATCGATCCGAAAAAGTTCAATCCGAAAAACTTAGAACAGGCTGAGTTGCAAAATGATGAAGATGGCTCATCTTATTTTATTATTCCTGCCAATAGCTACGGTTTAGGAGCATCCTTAGAAAAGATCAAAATGCCGTCGAATGTTACTGCCATTTGTTTAGGAAAATCGACCTATGCCCGTGTGGGGGTGATTGCGAATACGACTCCCCTAGAAGCTGGCTGGGAAGGGGAATCAATCACTTTGGAATTTAGTAATGCTTCCAGTGCTGATGTGAGAATTTATGCCAATGAGGGGGTAGTACAGCTATTATTCTTTGAGGGCGAACCCTGTGAGACTACCTATAGCGATCGCGGTGGTAAATATCAGCATCAAGGATCAGGTGTAACTCTACCAAGGGTTTGAATTTGTCATTAAAATTAGTCATTAAGTTTTATAGGTTCCCATAATCTTGAGGGTCATGATTCGCAGTAACCTAGATACATCGGGTATTAAATCAAAATGTAAATTTACAGATGATTAACAAAATTCTATATGCTGATTCTGGAGCAGATAACGCTCAAGATATGCTCAAAATACTATTAGAGCTTCCCGCTACTAAGAATGCTCAAGTATCGATTTTGAAGGTGATTTCGCCAAAAACCACCGAAGAAGAATCCGCAGCGAAAGAAAAAGCTACCGCCAAAATTAACGAATTAGTTGCCAAACTAGGTACAAATTGTGACGAAGCTAGCTGCAAGGTTGAAGAAGGAGAACCTAAAACGACTGTGCTGAGAGTCGCACAGGAAGTAGATGCCGATCTAATTATTATGGGTTCCCGCGGCTTAGGTAAATTACAATCGATTCTCAGTAACTCTGTAAGCCAGTATGTATTTCAATTGACCGATCGCTCAATGTTGCTGGTCAAAGATGATGTCTATGTCAAAAAACTCAAGCGAGTGATGGTGGCGATCGATAAATCTCCAGCGGCAAGTTATGCTTTAGACCTCACTTTATCTCTGCTACAGGGTTATCAAGATGCCGAAATCTTACTCACCAGGGTCAATCCAGATTTAGATCCTAATTTAAAGTTATCCCCTGAAGAGATGGAGAGTAACCCGATCTTAGCCCCTGCGATCGCTAAAGTTAAACGCATGGGTTTACAATACCGCTGTTTGGTAACAGGGGGTAGACCAGCGCAAAAGATCTGTAGCCTAGCTGAAGCCAGAAATATCGACCTATTAGTCTTGGGTTCTCCTGAACGCCGTCCTTCAATTGCCAAGAGTTTACCCGACATTGAGCGTTTGCTTGGGAGTTCTCTGTCTGACTATATTCGCATTAAAGCTCCTTGTCCTGTACTTTTGGCTAGACAAGAGGTAGCAGCCTAGATGGACTTATAGCTTATAGCTTGTGGCTTACAGCTAATGCCCAGATTTATCCTCAAGCCAGTAGATGCGACTTTGATTGGGTTGATTCAGGTTCGTATATTGCTCCATTAAACTTTGAGTTTCTTGAGGATCAAAATTGTGGTTTAGTTGTTCCCTCAGCTTAGTGACTCTAGCGTCGGTTTCCTGAACTTGAATGTTTAATTCTTTGAGTTTTGCCTGCTGAGTCAGATGGTAGGGCAAAAGTCTGAAAAAAGAAGCGATCGCACTAATAGCAATAGCCCAACTCAAAATAAGCTTGAGACTGATTTCTGCTGTTACCCCTCGATAGAGATTACGACGTTTGCGAGGCTGACGACGGACTGCTTGAGGTGTTTGTTTGCCAGAATCCATATATCTGTGAATTCGCCCAATAAAGACTCCAGATTAACAACTGTGAATCATAATTGCCAATCTAAAGTCCTTACTTTCTATTTCAACTTGCAACTATTTCAACTTGCAACTATTGCTAGTTGTGTCAAGGAGTCTACTTATATAGCTCAGTAGATAGACGCAGAGCCATAATTCCAGGGAACAAAGCGACTGCAAGAGCGATAAATACTTGAGTATCTGTTAGAGGCATGGTGTTTTTACTCCTTTTGTTTTGATCTGAACAATAAGATATTCCATCCTTAATTTGCGTTAAAATCGCCCCCAAGAGAAACATCTTGTAACAACATGCAACATAATTAATAAGCAAACTAAATCAAAAAATGTCAAAAAATGGCTGAAACCAGGAG
>JBEANW010000278.1:0-4063 GCA_041165225.1 Cyanobacteriota bacterium
CAAAAGCAAAAATATCCTTTAGCGATCGACTATTTAGAACGAGCTTTAGACTGGGCAACTAGTCAGGGCGATCGCCTTGGGGAAGCTAAGGCTCTGGCGGGGTTAGGCGAAATTCAACTCCAGCAACAAGATTTTGACCAGGGGAAGGATACTTTAGAATCTAGTGTGGCGATCTTTGAGTCTTTGCGCCCTGGCTTACGAGATGAACAGAAAATAGCGTTAGCTGAAAGCCAAAAACGCACCTATGATTTACTGCAACAAGTTTATGTTGCCCTGAAACAACCTGCGTCAGCGCTGATCGTGGCAGAAAGGGGACGAGCAAGAGCCTTTATTGAATTACTTGCCCAAAAGAATCACGAGAATACGGATCAGACGAGCGGGGTAGACCAAGATTTTGACCAGACCGCACCCAGCCTGGAAAAAATTAAAGCGATCGCCAAAAACCGTCAGGCAACTTTAGTCAGCTACTCAATTATTGCCAATCACCAGGGAGAAGAATCACAACTGTATATCTGGGTGGTTAATCCCCAGGGTGACATCAGTTTTCGTCAGGTAGATTTGCCAGAAATCAAGCAAAAATTTAGTACCTCCGTTGCCAGCGTCTCGAATAATTCCCTCCAAGCTGTGGCAGGGGGGCTAGATCTGAGAAATCCTCGTCTTCAAGACTATGTGGTCGCTTTTCGGGGAGATTTACGGGCTACATCTACGACATCGACCTCCTTGGATGAGCGGCAGAAACTAGGTTTTCCTCGCGATGCCTATACAATGCTCATTACACCGATTCAAGATTTATTGCCCACAGATCCCGCAGAACTGGTGGTGTTTATTCCTCAAGGGGCGCTCTTTCTAGCTCCTTTTCCCGCCCTGCAAAATAGTGCAGGGGAATTTCTGATCGAACAACATACCATCCAAATTGCCCCTTCGATTCAAACTCTAGCCATACAACCTCCTGCCGAAGGTATTGATCGATCTAAGGCTCTGATTGTGGGGAATCCTGCGCCGATGCCCGAATCCCTACCATCCTTAACGGGGGCAGAAGAAGAAGCCAAAGCGATCGCCAAAATTCTAGAAACTACCCCCATTATCGGGGAAGCCGCCACCGAAACAGCGATCGTTAAGCAAATGCCCCAGGCTAAATTAATTCACTTAGCAACCCACGGCTTATTTGATGAGCATCAGGGTTTAGCTAGTTCTCTAGCGTTTTCTACTAAGGAAAACAACGATGGCTTTCTAACGGCGGCCGAAATTCTCGATCTGGATTTAACGGCAGATTTAGTGGTACTCAGTGCCTGTAATACAGGAAGAGGCAAAATCACAGGGGATGGTGTTGTGGGGCTTTCTCGCTCTTTCTTGCTAGCGGGGGCGCAAAGTACGATGGTTTCTCTTTGGCCTGTCTCTGATCTTTCCACCTCAGCTTTAATGACTGACTTTTATCGGCAGCTAGAGAACAACCTGACTCAACCTCAAGCACTGCGTCAGGCGATGTTAGATACAATGCAAACATATCCTGATCCTCGTGAGTGGGCAGCTTTTATGTTGGTTAGCAAGTAGGGATGAGCTAGCGACTAGCAACTGGCTTTTCCCTTTCCCCCTTTCCCCCTTTCCCTTTTCCCCTTTCCCTCTTCACTTATGTATGCTTAAGTTGCTCCCAATACCTTTAATAGACCGCTATATTATTCGGGAGTTAATTCCAGTTTGGTTACTCAGTTTAAGTCTATGTTCTATTCTAGGGGAAGTAATTGGTATTTCTTTTGAACAGGTGCAATTTATTACAGAAAGAGATTTTTCGCCCATAGATGCACTCCAGGTTCATGGACTAAAATTCCCTGCCTTTTTATCTCTCGGCTTGCCATTTTCACTGCTCATGGCAACTATTATTACCTATACTAAGCTATCAGAAAACAACGAAATTGTTGCCTTAAAAAGTTGTGGCACTTCCTTACTGCGCTTGATTAGTCCTGCTGTGATTTTTAGTTTAGTCATAGCCATTTTAATGTTTTATTTAAACATGACTATAATTCCTCCTGCTAACTATTGGGCAGCGATGATTATTGAAAATGAATTTAAAGTTGAGCGTAGTAATCTACAAAAGTATCATCATAAAAATATTGTTTATCAAGGTTTTATCCTTAATCATCAGTTGCGATCGCTAAAATATTTAGTCATAGCAGATCGCTTTGATGGACAGAAACTGTATCAGATTACATTGCTAGAGTATCAACAACGTCGTTTGCATAAAATAACTATTGCCAATACTGCGGTTTGGGATCAACAATTAAAATCATGGATTTTTACTAATGGCAGTCAGCAAATTATTGATAATCAGAGTAATTATCAGGAAATTAATCATTTTCAACACCTCTCTCTAGCTCTAGATCAGAATCTTTTAGACTATGTGCAGAATTACCGAGATAATCGGGAAATGAATTTAAGAGAACTATATCAATGGTTAAATGTTCTCCAAGGTAGTAACGATCTCCTAAAAATACGTCAACTACAAATTAATATTCAAGAAAGATATGCTCTCCCTTTTTCTTGTGTGGTATTCACATTATTAGGGGGGATTTTAGGCTGTAATTATGCCAATAAGATCAATCGCATCTCATTGGCGATAGTTGTTATTATTAGTTATCAAGGAATTCAATTTCTCGCTACTAGCTTGTGTGTTACAGGATTAATACCGATCAAACTCGGTATCTGGCTGCCCAACCTGATGGGTCTTGGCTTGTCAGGTATTTTTCTGCTCCAACCTTCACTGGGTGACAAGTAGTTTGAAACGACGACAAGGGTTAGGGGTTAGGGATAATGAGAACGTCAAAATTTATTTGATTTTTAATTGTTTTGAGGGGGAGATTAAGAACAAATCCTCTGATTAGTGATGAAAATAGTTCAATCCATCCTTTCCCCTTTTCCCTTTCCCCAATCTTCGCAATTCAATGGGCGTGTAACGTCAGTTGCTTAAGTCATCAGCCTCTGGTTTTTTGCGACCACACTCTAGTGGGTAGACCCCAAATATAAATGAAGCCTTCTGCTGCTTTGTGGTCAAACTTATCTTCCGCGCCGTAGGTAGCAAGATCTGGGGCATAGATCGAATTATCCGACTGACGACCAACGATGGTGGCATTGCCCTTATGTAGTTTAATTCTGACTTCCCCTGAAACTCTTTCCTGAGTCTGTTGAATAAAAGCATCTAAAGCAGCTTTGAGTGGACTGTACCACAAGCCACGGTAGATCAATTCCCCATAGGATTGTTCAATACCTCGCTTATATTGAGTAACCTCGCCTGTCAGGGTCAGGCTTTCCAAGTCACGATGAGCATGAATTAAAACCAATAAGGCTGGGGCTTCGTAGATTTCCCGCGATTTAATCCCCACCACACGGTTTTCTAACATATCAATCCGTCCGATGCCGTGTTTGCCGACGGTTTCATTTAACTGAGAAATCAAAACTACGGGGTCTAACTTCTGACCATTAATAGTGATGGGTACACCTTGCTCAAAACCAATGGTAATATACTCTGGCTCATCGGGAGTATCGGCGATCGCTTTAGTCATCAAATAGATTTCTTCAGGAGGCTCTGCCATGGGATCTTCGAGGATACCCGCTTCAATACTGCGACCGAGTAAATTGCGATCGATACTATAGGGAGAAGACTTTTTCACAGGAAAATCTAAACCAAACTTCTCACCATAAGAAATTGCTTCCTCACGGCTCATATTCCATTCCCTAGCAGGGGCTAATACCTTCAGGTTGGGGTTTAAGGCCATGATACCTACATCAAAGCGCACTTGGTCATTCCCCTTCCCAGTACAACCATGAGCTACCGCATCTGCACCGTATTTTTCCGCAGCTTCCACCAGCAATTTAGCAATTAAAGGGCGCGCTAAAGCAGTAGAGAGAGGATAACGGTTTTCATAGAGAGTATTAGCTTGAATAGCAGGGAAAGCATAATCGATCACAAAGCTTTCTGTCGCATCTGCCACCAATGATTCCGTAGCCCCACACTTTAAAGCTTTTTTTTGAATTGGCTCTAATTCATCCCCCTGTCCCAAGTCAGCAGCCA
>JBEANW010000279.1:0-8206 GCA_041165225.1 Cyanobacteriota bacterium
GATCGCCTCGGAAGCAGGAGCTAAATATGCGATCGCCTATGTGAATCGTGCCACTAGACTATTAGGAGATGGTTTGGAGTTAGTGAGATCGATGTCCCAGGTGTTGCAAAACAGCCCGACAGAAATCTTAGCCGCCAGCCTGAAATCTCCCCAGGAAGCAGCCGCCACCCTGGAAGCAGGAGCGCATCATCTCACTGTTCCCCTAGATATTCTACGGGCAATGACCACCCATGAGCTATCGACCACAACTGTAGCTGAGTTTGCTGTCCAAGGAATCGGGATTTCCAGGGACTCCTAGGGTTTCTCCCCAGATGTGAGAGCTAATGCGAGTTCTTGAAAAATCTCTTCTACGCGATCGCCTGTTTTGGCTGAAGTGGGATATACTCCTAAAATTCCTGGAAAATTCTGAGGCTGGTAATTCTCCAGCAGTTGAGCCAACTTCTCAGACGGGACTAAATCGGCTTTGTTGAGGGCGATAATTGCTTGCCCTTGGGGATTAACCTCCAAAAATAGTTCCAGGTGCTGATGAAGATTTTGTAAGGTATCTGTGCGACTCAAGTCGGCAACAATAATTGAACCACTAGCCCCCTTGAGATAACTAGGAGTGATGGATTTGAATTTAGTATTGCCTTCAAGATCCCACAGCAACAGATTAATCTGGTGAATATCTGGGTTATTTTTCACCTCAACTGATTTACGGGACACCTTGACTCCCACCGTCGAAAGATAGCGATCGCTAAATTGATCTTCGATAAAACGGCGCACTAAACTAGTTTTACCAACATTAAAATCTCCTAGTAAGCAAATTTTTTGGGTAATTGTGGACATGGATACAGTATTTACTCAGACACGTTCGGGGAAATCAATGGTTCAAAGCTAACATATCGTTTGAGCCATGTTCCTTGACTATTATCCTTATTTTTAGCCGAAAACAATAAATTACAGTTAGTAATTAGTCGATTAGCTTGAATTCCCCTAGCAACTAGGGCAGTTTTGACGCTTTGACAACGTCTTTGACCCAGCCTTTGATTAACTACCGAAGAACCGATCGCGTCACTGTGAGCCACTAACTTTAAAGATAACTGAGGATGTTGTTGGAGAATCGATTTGATCGTATTGATTTTACTAAAATTGTCAAGGGGCTGTCCCTCGAATTCATTCGGGGGCTTGCTTGCACCGATTAGTTGGGTGTACGCCCCGTCAGCAAAATCTAGTTCTCCCGAACCTGACCTGAAATAAATGCGCTGTTTAATAATGGGTAGCTGCTGGTCTAAATTAAATACTATTTGCTCCACCCCTGGTATCTGCTTAAAAGCTTCCCCAATAGTTTTTCTGGTGGATTGATCTAAGACAAAGCCCTGAATGGTAAGAGTCTGGGGCTGATAATTAGTCTGAATCGATACTTGGGGCTGTTGATTAAATAACTTGGTCAATCTTTGCATTTCCCCTGTAATCAAACTGGGGCTGGCAGGAACCTTCACCGCGACAATTTGATTATCCAACTGGAGCTTATTTTGATCAGCAATGCCCTGCACAATTGTTTGGGCGCGATCGCGTAGGTATTGATCGGGAACTCTACCCTTAATCATTAATTTCCCCTGCTCTACTTTGGGATCTAAACGATATACCGACAGTTCTGGGGCAGCATCTAATTGAATGGCGATCGCTTGCTCAATACGGTGGGCAACCCTGGTACGATAATTAGCTATCCCCCAAGGCACCAGCACTAGACCCAAGAGGAAAATTAGCAGCCACAGTAATAATGGCGGAGAGGATTTTTGGGGTTTATGCTGCCTAACTTCCGTTAACTGCTCTAACTTAGTTCTAATGGCGACGGGAACATCCGCTAAATTACCGTTAAAATTTTGAATTGCCTCGTCGTGTTCCATCACGATTTCCCCCAAAACTCGACGGGTTTTAGTAATAAATTCTCTGGGGGGTTCTCCTGCAACGATTACCGCTAGATAGCAATATCCTGCCACTTCTAGGGGAATTTGCCAGTCACCATAGTCGATCGCATCTAGTTCCGAACCTGAAGCAATACAGTCATTGGCAAAGCTCCGAATTGCCGTTAACATCCCCGCCAGCATATCTGAATCAAGCTGTTTTTCCCCTGGAACCTGAATTTCCTGGATTATTAATCCTGAGTCTTTATCAATTAGAAATATCGCTCGTACCCGATAGCCCACGGACTCTTTGAAAATTAATTCGGCTTCTGAAACCCCCTGAATTTTTGCCTGAAACTTGCGTTTAATGCCCTCAAAGCTCAGAGTTTTCTCTACTCGACTATTAATATCCTGTACTACCTCCACCATGTATTTAGCAATAGTGCTACCGATGACGGGATAGAGAGCATCCACCATGGCATCCTTTTCCAATTCAATCTGAGTCTTGATTGCTTTGCCCATTTCAGGCCCTAAAGTTTGAGAAATAGCAGAGGCATCCAACAAGATCTGTTCCCTAATCGAGAGGGCAATTTCTGGAGCGATCGCCTTGGCGATCGCTTGGGGATTAAGTTTAATTTCCGCTTCAATCGCCTCTGGAAGAATTTTGGCGATCGCTGCCGCCATTTTGGGCAAATCTTCAATACTCCGCTCCTCAATTAAACGGTCTAACACGGGTCTGACGGTCTGAAGAATTCCCTCCCGCGAATTATCGAGCTTAAACTCCAGCAGTCCCACGATCAGAGGTATCAAACTATTAACCGCATCCGCTAAATCTTCAGGGGTTGCGTTTTCCGTCTCAATGCCTTGCACTTCTTCAATTGTCGTAATGTCTTTTGATATCTCTGCCATCTGTTCTAAATTCTTGTTATTAGTCAAATCTGGTAGGTTGGCAAAATCAGAATTCATAAGTAGGTGAGTGGAATCAAATATAAAATGCTGAAAACCTAGAGCTTCAAGAATCAAGATATAATCTACCCTAAGAGTAGCTGTTTAAAAACTTGATCTGTATGAGTAATAATCCTGTGACCAATGCCTTCTTTTTCGGCAGAGCCTTAGCTGAAGTAATGAGCGAAAAGCTGGAAGAATCCTTCACCAATGCCATGAGCGACCTTGGTAAATTTGATGCCGAACAACGGGAAAATTTACGCCAGTTCATGGAAGAAGTACAGCAAAGAGCAGAACGAGCCTCCGAAACAACTACTTATCCTGGCACTAGTAATAACGGTACAACTAACTCTTACCGAGGTATTAATATTGATACTAGCAGCACCAACTCCGAAGATCTCCAAACCATGCTCGATCAACTGAGAGCGGAAATTGCCACCTTACGTACCGAATTAAAAAAATATCGGTAAAGGGGCTTCGCCCCAGCTATTAGCTTTAAGCTCTAAGCTCTAAGCTTTTAAACTATTTCTAGAGGACAAACTGAAAAACCAGGCGATCGCTAAGGATAAGCTTCACAAATGGTTTACCCAAATGGTTTACCCAAATGGTTTACCATACAACTTCGCATATTGGGTGCTGGGGGATGGCGACGAATTCCCTAACCCTTAACCCCTAATTCCCTATTCCCTAAACAACACCTTGAATACCACGACGAAAATCACTACCTACCCCATTGTTGAAACCTTCCATTCTTTACAGGGAGAAGGTTATTGGGCAGGAGTGAGCGCTTTTTTCATTCGTCTGGGAGGATGCGATGTTCATTGTCCTTGGTGTGATACCAAACACTCCTGGAATCCTCAACACCATCCCCAGCAGTCAACCAGGGAGTTAACAGCCCAAGCTCAAGCAGTCAAGCCAGCGATCGTCGTGATCACGGGCGGAGAGCCACTGATGTACGATCTAACCCCCTTAACTACGACCTTGAAAAATGCAGGCTTGCAGGTTCATTTAGAAACTTCTGGCGCTCATCCTTTAACGGGAGATTTTGATTGGATTACCTTTTCTCCCAAACAGTTTAAAGCACCACATGCCAGCATTTATGGGAGCGCTAGTGAATTAAAAGTGGTGGTCACGGGAGAATATGATTTGAAATGGGCAGAACAACAGGCTGCGTTAGTACCTAAATCTACCTTGTGTTATTTGCAACCAGAATGGAACTCTCCCCAGAGTAAAAATTTGATTTTTGACTATATTTTGCAGCATCCTCAATGGCGTATCAGTCTACAAACTCACAAGCTATTAGATATTCAGTAACGTAATTAGCTTAAGCTACTTAATACTTAATAAGGTGGACGAATCAGAATTTTTGCCTTACAAAACAAAGAGAAATAAGTACCTGACCGTTTGCTAATTACCCAAGCTTATGATTGTCTCGAAACTCTATGTTTATCCTCTCAAGTCTGGTCAAGGAATCGAGCTACAGCAGGTGCAGGTACAAACTAAAGGATTCCTTGGCGATCGCGAAATGATGCTAGTCGCTGGCAATGGTAAGTTTATTACTCAAAGACAGTTTCCTCAGTTAGCCAAAATCCAAGTCACCATTGTCGGACAAAGTATCACTCTCCAGGTAATGGATCATAGTTTTCCCTCCCTTACTTTTATGGCGACGCTTCATGGTGCATTAATTGAAGTAGAAATCTGGCGCGATCGCTTTCTGGCGATCGATCAGGGAAATGAAGTAGCTCAGTGGCTTCAGCAATTCTTAAATCTTCCTGGAGACAAAACTTGTCGTTTAGTTAGACAGTCTTCCGCCTATACTCGCTTACTCGATAAAAAATATCCTAGCGATGGGGATCGACCTCTTAGTCTGGCAGATAATTATCCTGTAATGCTTACTGCTACGGCTTCTTTGTTAGAACTCAATCAAAGAATCATGGAGATTCATCAGCAACGTAATCAAGCCATACCCATGAACCGTTTTCGTCCTAATATCGTGATTGAAACCATTGAACCATTTATTGAAGATGGCTGGAGACTAATTCAAATTGGCGAGATTCAGTTTCAAATGGCAAAACCCTGTAGTCGCTGCATTATCACCACTATCGATCAGGGGAACGGTGCAAAAAACAGCTTAAAAGAACCCCTGAACACTCTCGGAACATTTCGTCAGTTAAGTGAACAGGGGGTCATGTTTGGGGTTAATATGATTCCCCAGAATGAAGGTATGATTCAAGTCGGCGATCGCCTGGAAATTCTAGAAACCAGATAAATGGGCTTCACCCTAGCTATTAGATTGGCATCGCGTCAGATATATTGATTTTCGAGATTGGTTGTTCCGTCAAACAATGCCAGTGACAGGTAAATAAGTCAGGCTGTTGTGTCTTCAAAGTAATCAAAGCGGGGGCAGCAGGAAATGGCCAGAGGCGATCGAAAACAATCTCACCGTTATACAAACTAAACTGCAATAAGTAGGTAGCAGGGGTTGCTTCCAAAGAATCTATTAATTGCTCTGCTAAACTATGAAGGGATTGTTGCTGACGTTTAGGAATTGCTACAGGATGCTCATAAGAGTTGGGCATCGGCCCTTCACCAATAATCTCGCCAAATACTAGCCCGTCAGTCACCACAATTGGTAGCCAAAGGTGACCTAACCAAGAATCGCCAACGCTGGTTTTGAATCCCAGATTTTTTTCTACCCAGCGTCTTCGGCTATTAATGTCCTTGCAGGCGGCATAAATTTTTCTTTGGGGGAAATCAAAATAATCTGGTAACTGAATGGTCAGAGGACAGTAAATCGTATCGATGATTGTGTCTCTTTTGAAATTCTTAGAATTTTTCGACCACAAAGTGGCAGCGGAGACTATTTCTACCATTCTAGATGGTGAGGTTTCTAGAATACTACTCTGCAACGCTTCGACCATTTTCTGAGTTACTGGCGACGCTGAGAGGAGTTGACCTTGATCGCTAACTTCAGCGTTGATAATAATTACAACTTTTTCCATTCCCCTGCCGTTATGAGATTTTGTCATAGCTGTTGTAAGTCGAACAATTTTTTTCTCGATTTGAATGCTTTAATGCTGAGTCGTTGATTTGGTGAAGTCTATCAAGGGGAAATATAGTCCGCAATGTTGGTAAGGCATGGTTAAATGATGGATCTTCTGGTTATTGAAAGTGCCTACAACTGAAACAACAAAAGTTTAGGCGATACTAGAACACAATAGTTAACATAGTAACGGAAAACACTTTCCTTGTTCGATTTATGCCAACTGTTTTAGAGTAACTATTTCCCTGGAGAAAGGTCGGACTTTAAAGCAGTACTCATCATAATCGCTTTGCCACTGCATTTTCAAGATAACAGGTCAATAAATTAATAATTCAACAATCCAAACGCTAAGCTAACAAATTAACCTACTAGTAATTAATTAGCTACTCTAAACTGTAAAGAAACCCTAGCAACAATTATTTCTTATTTCTTAAGCTATCTTTTCTTGCCAAATAAGGGAAGATTACTTTTTAACCAGGTAGCATCTGCACGGCGATCGCAAATTATTTCTAGAACTCGAATTCCTGTCTGGGGCAAGTTTTCAATTAAATCTGTGAGCTGTTGCCAGTGATTAATTCTCACGTATTCCAGATTATAAGCACCACAGAGTTGAGGCAGATTAACTGCTTGTGGGGTGGCGAAATATTCCTCAAAGCCAGGAAAGTCGGCAATAGGTAAGATTTCAAAAATCCCCCCACCATGATTGTTAATTAAAATAATTGTTAAATGACCCTGGAATTTCTGTTTAATCAGTAGGCCATTAGTGTCATGTAAGAAGGCTAAATCTCCTGTTAGCAGCACGCCTGAATCTAGATATGCCATCCCCAAAGCGGTGGAAAGAGTCCCATCAATGCCATTGGCACCACGATTAAAGTAGGGGACTATTTGCCGTTGGTTCGGTTGCCAAAAATATTCCGCATTTCGCACTGACATACTATTAGCCAGAAAAATTGGCGTATCTGATGGCAGGGTTTGAGATATTAACCAAGCTGCTTTACCTTCATACATTTGAATCAGGGATGCTAAGGTTTGGTCAATACTGGCTCTGGTTACTGCTTCCAATGTTCGCCATTGTTGACAATAGACTGATGGTAAGGGGGATGGGATTTGATGGGCAATTTTCAGAGGATCTCTTACTAGTTGTTCAAGGGAAGTGGATAAATGAGTAGTCTTACCATGAAGGGGATCGAAGTTGTCAATTCTGGCATCAATCACCCAGCGAGGCACATCAAGCTCTTGGAGCCAGGTTCTTAACTGCTTACTGGTAGGCAATTCTCCCACTTGAATCACTACTTCAGGAGTTAACTGTTGTCCTTGGCGCAGAATTGAGTCATAAGTAGAAATGAGATAGGGATTGAGTTGAGCATAGTTTCTTAGTGGGGATAGAGCCTCAGCCAAGACAGGAAAAGATAGCTGTTGGGACAAAAAAGCGATCGCCTGACAATAAGTTTCTGGATCTTGGGGTTGGGCTAATCCTGCAATAATTATCCCCGACTTTCCTTGCCAACTATTCCAGGGCAATGAGATCGGCTTACTAGCTAGTGAATTGGATAAATTACTAGTTATCCCTGCAAAGAAATCTCTCGGGAATTCAGTTTCAATCTCCTCCAATAAAGGTTGTTTGATCGGTGCTAACGGTTCTCGGAAGGGAAGATTTAGGTGGACTACTCCTGGAGTGGGGAGCAAAGAATGTCGCCAAGCTTGAACGATGGTTTGTCGTAAATAACCCAGCATCGCCAGACTGGCTTCAGGAATTGCCAGTTCTCCTTGCCAGTTAGGAAAATTACCATAGAGTTTTACCTGATCAATTGTTTGTCCTGCATGACAATGACGTAGTTCAGGAGGACGATCTGCCGTCAAGATAATTAGAGGAACACCACTTTGTTGAGCCTCAATGACTGCGGGATAAAAATTTGCCCCTGCTGTACCTGAAGTGCAAACTAATATTGTGGGCAAACCCGTCTTTTTCGCTCTACCTAGGGCAAAGAAAGATGCAGAACGCTCGTCTAAAATAGGAATAGCATCTAACTGGGGATGATTGGCAAAGGCGATGGTTAACGGCGTGGAACGAGAACCAGGACAAACCACTGCGGTAGTGACACCACAATGATGGAACGTTTCGACCAACACCGATGCCCAGAGAGTGTTTACATTACGAAAATCGATCATTTAGGTCGGAGTTCGGAGTTCGGAATTCGGAATTCGGAGTTAAGCAAGTCAACATGAATAAATCCGATTCGCCACTTTCAGACTAAAGCTTTGAGTAAAGACTGTAGTTTTAGCTGCACTTCATCGAATTCTTTATCAGGATTAGAGCCAGACACAATACCCG
>JBEANW010000280.1:0-3235 GCA_041165225.1 Cyanobacteriota bacterium
ATGGAGTCTAGCTGGTCATTTTTCTTGTTTAGTCTGGGTAATAGTTTATCGTTGATAAAAACATCGATACCTAAGAGCAAACGAGACTCATAACGTTCTACTAGTACTAGGGGAATCATCACTAAGACACTGAGAAACAAAGCCAACAGAGTGGTATCAAAAGCTACCCCAAGACTATTGGTAACAGTACCAATACCTTTTTTAATTAGTTCGACATCCCCTGAGTTTTCGATAAATCCTGAAAACCCAGTAACCGCACCACTAATACCCAGTACGGTACCGATAAATCCCAGCAAGGGAATTGCCCAAACCAAGATCCGAGGGAAGGAATAGGATGATTCTGAATTGGTGGCATAGAAGGAAGAATCATCTAGGGCAAATTCGGTGGCAGAAGCGCGATCGCCATTTTTAATATAGGCTTTGAGTACCCGTCCACAACGCAGGGCGATTAAACTCCCATCTTTCATTAAACGTTGTTGAAAATATTCGACTTCATGAGCATCAGGTCGATCTAAGGGGATATGGTCGGCAATCCAGATTTTGCTCAGAGCTAGATGTTCTTTCTGTAACAGCAAAAACTTCAAGGCAGCGATCGCCACGACCATGGCAGCAGCGCCCACCGAAAGATACTGAATAAAACCCCGATCAAAGAATAAAGTACCAACATAGGATGCTCTCAAAGGAGGAACCAGACCCACTACGAGGTAGACGACTAGAAAAATCACGGCTGATACGAGGAACATTGTGATGGTGCTAATTTCTAATTCCTGACGCTGAAACTGAGAAATGCGATTTTGGGGTTTTTGGAGTTTTTTCGGTTTAAGATTAAGCTTGCTCATATTAATTTTTAATGGTGGTTAATTGCTGCTCTTTGCCCAGAAGCTAATGCTTTTTGTCCGTAATAGCTTATAGTGTAGTCTCTAGTCAACAAACTCTATTTTTACTGCCATATCGATGTTACGCACCCATTGATTCGTGAAGATTGGGAAAAGGTAAAAGGTAAAAGGGAAAAGGGTTGAGTGTTCTGTTTTCATAGCTGGTTGAAATATTTTTTGTTATTTCGCGTAACATCTGTTAGTTAATTCTGTAGCTGCCAAATTTTGGCTGTTTGATCACTACTAACACTGACTATTGTAGAGCCGTCGAGATTTAAATCTACGTCAGACACCATTTCGTCATGACCTTCTAATACAGCCAGAGGTTCGCTGAAAATTCATCTAATGATTCTTTTAATAATTTTGTTAATACCGAACTTTACTTTTAATTTTTGTTGCCCGCCCCGTAAAGACAAACACTAAAAAACGACCATGAAACTTTTGTTCATGAATCGCATCTTTGAATAGTATTTAATTTTGATTAATTTCTAGATATATTCTGAATTGGGTTGGAGAGGAGTATAAGATCGGGCTAGGTTTAAATAAACCTCCATGAGTTCTGATACTTTAAAGACGTAAGTATGAAACCAACTAGCCTTCAAAATGCTCCTCTCCACTGTCTTTTCGCAAATGTCTTTTCGCAAACCTAACAAGACTTCCCAATGGAGTAATCGGTAACGTTGAATTTGAATTTGATTGCAAGGTGTTTAAGTATTTCTAAATAATTATGGTGTTGACTTTAGACCGCACAACAGCCTTTCTGATGATATTTTAGATTTTGGCAATTAGCCATATCTGGCAAAGATTACGATTTTTCTCGGTGCTATCTACTAGGAAATCGAAGCCCGATAGCTAGATAAATTCGTCTGATTTTATTACCTTGATCTGATGATGCGCTATTGTGTAGATTCATAACGGGAGGCACTTGTTAGAATCTCCGTTGGTGAGAAGCTTGGTGTACTTCTTTGTACCTGATTTAAAAATAACACTCTTTAACTGAGTAAAACTAGATATATTTACTAATGTTTACAGTGTTTAATAAGCTGAAATATTGTCTTGACTTTAATCAATTCTTTTTGCTCTAAAACTAGCTTTATGTCATCTACTGTTGTAACTAATACTATTTCAAATCATCTTAAACCCCTGTTGATTTTGCTAGATGGTCATTCATTAGCATTTCGAGCGTACTATGCTTTTAATAATCCGAGAACCGAGCCATTAGTTAATTCTCAGGGTATTCCTACTAGTATTTGTTTTGGTTTTATCAACTCTTTATTACAAGTATTAGAAATAGAATCCCCCCAATCGATGGCGATCGCCTTTGATTTAAGAGAACTAACTTTTCGTCACCAAGCTGACGACAACTATAAAAGCGATCGCCTAGAAACTCCTGATAATTTTATTCCTGATTTCCAAAATCTCCAAAAACTTCTCCAGGGATTTAATCTGTCGATTTTTACCCAAGGGGGATACGAGGCGGATGATGTCTTAGGCACGATTGCCACAAGAGCGAGTGAGGCAGGATATCGGGTGAAGATTGTCACGGGCGATCGCGATTTATTCCAGATGGTAGATGACAACAAGGGAATTAGTGTTCTCTATTTGCACAATCAAACCTTTCGTAAAACCACCCGCAGTTATACCGAATTCAACCGTGGGGAGGTAATCGAAAAGATGGGGGTAACTCCAGAACAAATCGTCGACTATAAGGCACTGTGTGGGGATAAATCCGACTGTATTCCAGGAGTCAAAGGGATCGGGGAGAAAACAGCAGTGAAGCTGCTCAAAGAATTCCACACCCTAGATGGAGTGTATGACAATTTGGACAACATTAAAGGTGCAAACCAGAAAAAACTAATTGTGGGGAAAGAAAATGCCCTCCATTCCCAATTTTTAGCCCAGATTGAAATCGATGTGCCGATCGCAGTTAATTTAACCGACTGCGATTTAGTTGGCTTTGAACCAAATCAAGTGTTGCCCCTGCTAGAAGAATTAGAGCTAAAAAAAGCGCTTAAAAACCTGAATCAACTACAGAAAAAACTTGGGGGCGTAGGGGAAATCTCACAGATTGAGGTTATAGTTCCTGATGCCAAAAATAATAGTAAAGCCAATAGTAATGGGCAATTATCTTTGTTTGATGCTCCTGCCACTGCTGATCTTGAAGCTAAAGCATCGAAAGAACTGGCAAAACCACTCTTTCAGCCTGAGTTAAATACCCAAATTATTGATAACGAAGAGAAACTCCAACAGCTAATTAAAACCCTAAAGCTCCACACCGATCCTCAAAAGCCTGTGGCTTGGGATACCGAGACGACTGCTTTAGAAACTCATCTAGCCCAATTAGTGGGTATTGGCTGTTG
>JBEANW010000281.1:0-4947 GCA_041165225.1 Cyanobacteriota bacterium
CCCTAAAGGATTAGCTCCTTACGTCGCGTCCTTCGCGTCGTCCTTTAGGATAACTTACTGAAGCTATTGATTTCTCGTTATTTTGCGTAACGTCAGTTAGTAACTAGTTACTTGCTCTCACTTTTATCAACTGTTTGAGATATTGTAAAATTCCAATGCCTAAGATTATGGAAGCTGCACAGGAAAGCCAAAAATAGTTAGTCCACTGAGGATGATCTAATGCCCAACCGCCTACAGTCGGGCCAATCAAATAGCCGATCGCCCAGCATTGTGAATTAATGGCAAAATACACTCCCCGCAAGGATTCGGGTGCTAATTCGGCGACAAAACTAGAAGCCACAGGGGTATAGGTCACCATGCCTAAAGACATGACACTTAAGGTTAAGACTGCCCAAAATAGTGTGTTATTCGACACATTCCCTGTAACCCAGACGAGGATAAACGCAATGCCCCAAATTAAGAAAGACAGGCTTAACCCTGTAATGCGACTGAAGCGATTGAGGAACCACGCGCTAGGAAGTTGACAAATGGCTGCTAAGGCGATGTGCCAGGTAAACAAACCACTGATGATCTTGGCGGAAAATCCCGTGGTGGCATCTGGTAACTGGACAAAGTTCCTGAGATATAAGGGCAGAGTACTTTGTACCTGAGCAAGATAGATGGGGAATAAAATATTGACCGCCACAAACACCATCAAGGCGCGATCGCGTAAGGCCAAAGACCACCCATTCTCTTGATTTAGCTCTGATGCTGGTTGGAATTGATAAGTTTCGGCGATCGCCAAGTAGATAATGGCAAAGAAAACCACGAAGGAAATGCCATCGATCAGAAACAACAGGCGATAGTTGCCTGAATTAGCAATTAAAACGCCCCCTAATACCACCCCTAAGCTCAACCCTAAGCTATCTGCTAGTCGAGTAATGGCAAAAGCCTCATTCCGCTGTTCAGGAGTGGTGAGGTCGATAATTGCTGCCTCAGTAGCGGGCCAATATAGACCAATCCCGAAACCCATCAATAAATTACCTGCTACTAGGGTCGGAAAATTGAACGATAAAGATAAAACTACATCTGCCAAAACTGATACCCCCGCGGAGGCTAATAAAATTTTCCTGCGTCCCCAACGGCGAGAATCGACTCCCTGTCCTGCCAAAACTCTGCCGACAACTCCTGAGATCGAACCACTGCCCAAAGCTACTCCCACTAATGTCGAAGAGAGTCCCACTTCGTTGACGAAAAAAATCGGCGCATAAAACAACGTAAAACCACTGCCGATTTCCGATAACAGCCTGCCTGCTGCCAAAATCCACACCTTGAAATTAAAATCCAGTACTTTTGCCATATCAAGGGAAGATCTCTCAAAATCGTCTATAGATAATTAAAACATTCAGAACTTTTCAGCGATGGCGATCGCGTATTTTAAGCAAACAACTTTTATCTGAGCTAGTTTTAGTTATTTCTTGGTTAAAATGACAAACGCTATGATTTATGCTTATAGAATGTTAGCTAAATAATGACTGACTAATTTCTCACCTCAGTAGGTAGAGTGAATTAACAGCTTGTACTCAAGCCTGAGTCAGTGTAAGCAGCTACCACAGCTAAAATACTAATCGTGGTATAACATAAGCCTGATATTAAACAGAACGAGGACTAATATGACCGATTTACAAGAACAAGTACAGAAAGCAAGACAAGAAGCGCGAGACATTTGTAGTAGTGAAGGGGCTGCTTCGGGGGAATGTGCTGTTGCCTGGGATACGGTAGAAGAACTATCTTCCGAAGCAGATCACCAAAAGCAAAAAGCCCCAACCAAAAACTCTCTAGAAATCTACTGCGATGAAAATCCCGATGCTCTAGAGTGTCGCGTTTACGAAGACTAACTATTGGTGTATAACCTTTGAAATTGGGAAAATCGACGCACATCAAAGCACATTAAATTACCCATTAAATAATTACGAACAATGATGGTGAGAGGCTGAAAAACTCTCACCTTTATTTTTGCTCAAGCCCTGTGGCTAAAACTAATAAAATATTAAAATAATCCTTCAGAAAACATAAATAATGAATAAGTTATACGAGGGAGATTTTAACCTTTGGATTGAAGAACTAGCGATCGCTATTAAAAATCGAGATATTGACAATATGGATTGGGATAACTTGCTAGTAGAAATTGAAGATATGGGGGCTAGTCAAAAAAGAGCTTTGCGAAGCTATATCAACCGTTTAGTCGAACATACCCTGAAGCTAAAGTACTGGACAAATGAGCGCGATCGCAATCGCAATAACTGGCGGATTGAAGTTACTAATTTCCGTAGAGAAGCCAAAAGCATTTTGGAAGATTCCCCCAGCTTGAAAAACTATTTAACACAAAATTACCTGTTGTGGTACGACAAGTCGGTAAAAGGATTTCAGAAAAGCCAGGTTTTTGATGTTCCTGATCACGATCCTATCAGCTTGGCTGAAATGTTAGACGAAACTTATTTCGGGTAAAACTAAGCTATAGCTATTTCTTTGACCGATCCCAGTCTATACTACTTCAGTATATCAGCGTTGACTTAGAGTGATTGTTAATGCACCCTTAAAAGACAATCTCAAGCTGTTTAATTTCAACAACATAGATCATAAATAATGGATATTTGGTTTAGACCTCTGGTATGGATGGACTATCGTTTAGGAGTATTGCTCGCGGTAATTTTCCCTTTAGGATTGTTAATCTGGGCTTTGTTTCAGAGGCAAGAAGCCATGGAAAGATTACTGATCATTTATTGGCGAGTTGCTAGTTTGTTGATGATCACGGTTTATTTATTAATCCCTGATTGGCAAGTCGGATTTATTACTGGTTTTGCCGCTCCCATCCTGATTGCCATTGCTTTATGGTTTTGGGTCGATCTGAATGAAGAGATTCGCGACATTCCCCAAAATTTTCTGAAGTTAGCCTTCACTTCCTGGCGCTGGGCAATTACAGCCTATTGTACTTTAGGGGCGATCGCTAAATCGTTTTTTCTGCCCTGTGGCATATCTAGCAGCACCGCCAAAACAACTTTTTGTCAGGTTTGGTTGGAAGCTCCTGAAGCTTATCACAACTTCTTTCATAACAAACCAGGAAATGAAGGATTCTTGGGCTTTATGGGTTCAGTTGGGTTAGTTATCTATATTATTTACTTGGCATACTTCGTCCTTATTCGTCTCGGTAAACAAGGACGATCAGCGCTAGAACAGTAATTAAGACTCAATTTTGGGTCAAATCAGGGGCAAAAGGCACTGTCTCTTGCACTATAAAGAGTTGAGTTCAAAGCAAGAAAAATTATGCCAGAATCCATTGGTTTGCGTTTAGAGCAATATACCCTACAGCGAAGACAAGAGGTGTTAATGGTTCATCTAGAGACTGCTACGGGGGAATCTGATACGGTGATGATCTTTGGTGGGTTTTCTAGCTCTCTGGTGCTGCCCACTGCCTTTGACCCCGATATTCCCATAATTGCAGCGGATTCAACCATTAATTCCATCGATCGCCTCGTCAGTCCTTACAATCCCAACAACCCTCAATATCTTGACTCTGGACTGAGTTTGCCAGAGATGATTAAGCTCCTAGAAGCTCTGGATCTATGATTTTTGTCCTAAACTCCTCGTCTTTACCGCCACAGTAGCCCTGAGCATATATACTCAAAAGTGAACCGACTTTTCCCAAAATAATAAGATATCGTTTAGCTTGTTGGGTAGAGATCGCAAAGATTGAGCAAATATTAAATTTGTAGTACAATTATTGCTAATTATAAAACATTTTTTTGTCAGACAAAAATACTAGATAAATTTAATTTAAAGCTTTAGGAGTGTATTGGTGTGAATAATTCAGCAAAAACTTTATTCGATATGAGTCAATTACCACAAACCCCTTTATTTGGCACAGATGGAATTCGAGGCAAGGCTGGAGATATTCTGAATGCACCATTTACCTTACAACTAGGATACTGGGCGGGTCAGGTTTTAAAGCAGGTAGCAGATCATCAAGGCCCGATTATCGTGGGGCAAGATTCCCGTAATTCCAGTGATATGCTGGCTTCGGCGATCGCAGCGGGATTAACTTCTGCGGGGTTAGAAGTTTGGAATTTAGGCTTATGTCCAACTCCCTGTGTAGCGAATTTAGCAAGTAATAGCGAAGCAATTGGCGGGATTATGATTTCTGCCAGCCACAATCCCCCTCAAGATAATGGCATTAAGTTTTTTGGTAAAAAGGGGACTAAGTTATCTGACTCCCTAACCCAAAGAATTGAGGCTCATCTCAGATCTGAGCCGATGCTCCAAGATGCTAATTTAGCTTGGGGTAAAGCTTATCAGCGACCCGAATTAGTTCAACAATATGTTCAGTCTTTGGCAAAATCTCTCCCGCAAAACACCAGTTTTAAGGGAATGCGAATCGTCTTAGATTTAGCTTGGGGTGCATCAGTGAAAGTTGCTCCAGCGATCTTTCAGCAGTTGGGGGCAGAAGTAATTAGCCTGCATCATTTGGCGAATGGCGATCTGATTAACGTTAATTGTGGTTCTACCCATCTAGAACTATTAAAGCAAGGGGTAAAAGACTATCAAGCTGATCTCGGATTTGCCTTTGATGGGGATGCAGATCGTGTGATGGCGGTAGATAGTCAAGGAAGAGTAATTGATGGGGATTATATTCTCTATCTTTGGGGTGACCTATTGAGTCAACGTCAGCAGCTACCCGATGATTTAATCGTGGCGACGGTAATGGCTAACCTTGGCTTTGAACGAGCTTGGCAAGCCAAGGGCGGTAAGATGCAGCGGACTGCGGTAGGCGATCGCCATGTACAAGAAGCAATGTGGCTTACTGGGGCAATGTTGGGAGGGGAACAGTCAGGGCATATTCTCTGTCACCATCATGGAGTATCTGGAGATGGGATTCAAACCGCCCTACACCTAACTTCTTTGGTTAAACAG
>JBEANW010000282.1:0-4743 GCA_041165225.1 Cyanobacteriota bacterium
CACGAAAATGTCTGTACTGTTCTACCCATCGACTACACCGAAGAGGTACAACCCTACCTAGACCAGGTAGAAGGTCGAACTTTACCCATCGCACCTAGTAATTAGAACTATTGATTAGTAAAAGCTAGAGCAATGATGTTTGGTTCAGTGGCGTTAGTATTACCTGATCGCAAACGCCACTTTAAATTTTTTTAATTTAATTCTTTTTCATCGACAGCTTTCTTTTTAGGGCTCTAACATAAAGGAAAATTGGAAATTGATAGTATTCGATTACTAGCCAGATAACGCAGAATAAATGAGCGCAGAACGTTAGTGTTGTCCAAATGACAGGAAACCAGGAGAACAAGCTGCCATTCATTGGCGGAAATAAATATAATCCCATCGCAATTATGGCGGTAGGAACTATCACAAACCCCATCGCCAACAACAGATAAACCCAGCCGAACTCTGCTCCTTCTCGATAAATTCCTTTCCAGATCTTGCCACTCCAATACCAAGTTAATGGTAATTGGCTATCCGCCATTTTTAGCAATTGTTTGTCGTAGTTGGTAGTAAAGATATGCTGACAAAAGCTACAGGCAAAGGTTTCCATCAGTGGCATTTCTGCCACTTTGCCATGACGACATACAGGACAAGGATATGTTCCCTGACAATTAAAACGATTAAATGTTGACCATTCTTGCTGCAAGAGATCGGTGTCAGAGTGAAGTGAGCGGTGAAAATTGTGAACGTTAGACATATAACTTTAGTAATGTCGTGATACTTATGAAGGCGCTGCTAGTTATCAGAATTGCTTAACTACTAGGTGGTATGGAGATAGACATTAGATTGCTTGGTCGCACCGACAAGCTAAAATAGGCAAAATACGGTCCCACATCAACTGTGAGCATTTGACTAATTCTATTTAGAATGTAATTATAGCTAGCTAGCTATGATTGCTGCCCAGTGATAACCATTTTCGATATAAATGTCAATATTAATTCGTAATTAATTCGCGAAATAAATTTTCATTGCAGATATTTAAACTATATTAGGTGGAAAATTAGGTGGAATTTTCCTGAGTTGCTCAATCTGCTGTTGAATTAGCTGCAATAGGCGATCGCGTTCTATTTCAACTCCATAATTGAGATTTTGCGAATTCTCTAAAAAGATGATGCTGTCTACTTGCTGTAGAGAAAATAGTCGAAATAAAAGCTGCACCACTGGAATGGGCATCGCGATCGCATCTGGGTTGGCTAACCCCTGAAAAGTTGCTGCATCCTGGACGGAGATAAAACCATAGATGACTTTTTTCTCTTGCTGTAGTTGAGGGTTCATAATTGTTGTTAAGACCCAATCCGAACCTATGTTTTGCAAAACATAATATTCCAGATGTTGCAGTTGCTCGGCAAATGACTTTAGCACAGGAGCGATCGCCCTTTCTACAACCGCAGTTGGTACAGCATGATTGGCGGCATCGTCGATAATTAGTTGTAGTTGCTGCTCTAGGGTCATGGATTAAGTCTTCTTCAGGGGAAAGGGTAATTTAAGCTTCTAGCTTCTAGCTTTTAGTGACCTTTGAGGAACCTCATGGTTGCCTAAGCTTTTGCTTTTTTCTGTTTGTTTTTCTTCTTCTCGTTTTGCTTGGCTTGTTTCTCTTCTTTTTTTGCTACCTTTAAGTGGGCTTCTTCTTGCTGTCGAGCTTTTTCTTTTTCCTCGGCAATTCTATCGAGATAGTAGTGATAATCTCCAGGATAGTCAACTAATTCTCCATCACGGATTTCGACGATTTTGTTAGCTGTTTGAGAAATAAAATAGCGATCGTGCGACACAATCAACACAGTGCCGTCATAATGCTGCAACGCTTCTTCCAGCATCTCTTTGGCAGGAATATCTAAGTGATTAGTCGGCTCATCTAGAATCAACAAATTAGCAGGTTTGAGGAGCATTTTCGCTAGAGCTAATCGCGCTTTTTCGCCACCACTTAGGGCTTCCACTTTGTTAAAGGCACTTTCTCCACTAAATAGAAACTGTCCCAATAAAGTCCGTACCTGTTCATTTTTCCAATCAGGAACTTCATCGTGGATGGTATCCATGACAGTTTTATTCAAATCCAAAGCTTCCGCTTGATTCTGCTCAAAATAACCAGGAATTACGTTGTGTTTACCCAGTTCAATTTTTCCCTCATCAAACTCTTCCATTCCCATTGCCATGCGTAACAGAGTTGATTTTCCTGCACCGTTAGGGCCCAAAATGGCGATGCGATCGCCTCGTTCGATGGTTAATCCTGCCCCCAAAAACAAAATATTATTGTTGTAAGCATGAACTAAATCCTCAATAATCATCACTTCTCGACCACTTCTGGGAGATGGGGGAAAACGGAACTTCAGAGTTCTCAAATTAGCTACGGGAGCTTCCACTAACTCAACCTTGTCTAATTGCTTCTCCCTACTTTTAGCTTGGGTACTACGGGTAGCGCTGGCTCTGAATTTCTCGATAAATTCTTGTTGTTTAGCAATTTCTTTTTGCTGTCGTTCATAAGTTGAACCCTGAGCGATACGAGCCTCTGCTTTCTGCTGCAAGTAAGAGGAATAATTGCCTAAATAAGTGGTGGAGACTCCCCGTTCAGTTTCTACTATTTTGGTACAAAGGCGATCGAGAAACTCACGGTCATGGGAAACAATCACCATCGGCGTATTAATACCCCGTAGATAGTTTTCTAGCCACTCAATGGTTTCTAAATCCAAATGGTTAGTCGGCTCATCCAATAGCAGTAAATCTGGCTCTTGCAGCAAAATCTTGCCCAAACTCATCCGCATTTGCCAACCGCCACTATAGGAACTTACTAGGCGATCGCCATCTTCTGAGGTGAAACCCATCTCAGGTAAAATCTTCTCAATCTGAGCATCAAGAGTATAACCATCCAAGGCTTCAAACTTCCGCTGTAGCTTATCTAGCTTATGGATTAGTTGATCTAATTTTTCGGGATTAGCAGTCTCCATGTCCTGCTGTACCTGATGCATTTGGTGTTGAATTTCATTGGCTTCCACAAAAACCGTCCAGAATTCCTCGTAAACCGTGCGACTTGGCTCTACCTCAAATTCCTGGGTTAAATAGGCAATCTTGAGGCTGGTGGGACGAATTACTTCTCCTGATGTGGCTTCAATTTCGCCACTGATGATTTTAAGCTGAGTCGATTTTCCTGCGCCATTGACTCCGACTAACCCAACTCTTTCTCCAGGTTTAACTTCCCAGGTAACGTCTTTGAGAACTTCTCCCGTTGTATAAGTTTTACTGATGTGTTCGAGTCGCAACATGGATTCTCTCCTGTAAATGAGTGAAATGTACCAGGGCAAAATACTTGACTTTATATTTATTTTTGTTACATTTTTTGTCTGATTTCCATTATATGATTAATGAATTGAAATGTTTAACTATTTTTATCATTAGTTGAATACCCAATATAAATAGTTGTAAGCTATGTATAATGATTACTTGACTTTTAGAACTCATTATTTATATTATTCTTGAAATTAAAATTTTTAGCTTTTTTGGCTTAAGTTTTCTGATTTGGTTTGATTGATGTATTTATTATTTCTATTGTTATGACTACCGTACTAATAGTTGATGATCTAAGCAGTATTAGAGAATTCTTGAAAATCAACTTATCCAGTGAACCTGATATTGAAGTAATTGGTTTAGCAGGGAACGGGCAAGCCGCGATCGCCCAGGCGGAAGAACATCAGCCAGATATTATCCTCATGGATATCAATATGCCAGGGGAGATCGATGGCATACAAGCAACAGCAAAAATTGTGAGCAGTTTTCCCCAAAGTAAAATTCTGCTATTGACTAGCCAAGACGACAGACAGCAATTGGATCATGCTCTCAAAGCAGGTTCGAGAGGATATATCCTCAAAAACACCAGCATCAAGGATATTGCCAACATCATTCGTTTAACAGAAAAAGGCTTTTTTCAAATTGGCCCCATACTGGGTAACTGGGATAGCACCCTCCATAATCTGGCACAGGCGAATGCAGGAAAGTTGGAAATCGGTCGAGGTGTCTCGAACAAAACTGCCATCATCCCTCATGACTTTGATTATCCGCCAGAAGCTAGTCAATCATCGGCGATGAACCATACCTTATCCAACTTGAGTTCAGAACTTTTTCAATTGCAGGAAACGATTAAAACCCAAGAAGATACGATTGTGAACTTGACTAATCAATATTCTCAGGTTCAACATGAGATTAATAGGAAGTTGACAGGAGAGCGATTAGGCTCCGCCTACCCTTCGAGATCGCCAGCAAAAAAACCCAGTTTCAATTTCTCTGGTTCTAAATTCAGAAAGAATCGTCACCAAAATCAGCAGCATCTGCTGTTCATTAGCAGTTTCTTCTTGGGGATTATCACCGTACTCTTTCTAATATTACTGATTATGGTAGTAAGTTAAGCTTGATTATTAGGATATACATTCTAGCTAGTTATTAGTTTCCACAGTATCCCCAATCAAACTAGATTGTGCGCCACCGAAAATCACTTCTGGCTGGCTATAGTGTTTAAATTCCAACAAATTGTAGAAAGGATCTTCCAGAAAAAAACAGTGATGTTCCAATTCCTGATGGGGAAAACGTAATTTTGGTGCTTGGTAGAAGGTAATGTTTTTAGCTTGAGCGCGATCGCATAGTTGTTGCCAAGCTAATTGAGTGGGCAAGATTAAACCAAAATGTCTAGGATAAATTCCAGTCTGCTTAGTCAATACA
>JBEANW010000283.1:0-5067 GCA_041165225.1 Cyanobacteriota bacterium
AGCAATTCACAACTAAAAAAATGTTCCAACCAAGTTATCTAGCGATCGCAGCGACACCATTGATTGCTTTGGCAGGATCATTTTTGATGGCGATCCCCCACGCTATAGCAGGAGATGCGACTAGTCTAGTTAGTGTAACTTGTGAACAGAGGTCATCTGTGCCAACGGTGGTGGCGACTCTAGTTAATAAAAGTGTTTCCCAGAAGATGCCCATCCTCTCATTCTTGCCTGAATACTTTGCCACAACTCAGGCCTTGGCACAATGTCAAAGTACTGCTGACCAACTCCATAGTTTCTATAACCAAAATAGAATGAACTATCTTGCCAGCGATACCATTGAAGGCAAACCCGTGGTCTGTGCCGTTGAGCGTCGTGGTTTGGGGTGCGATAGCTACAATAGCGATGTCTTATTTTCGTTGAATCAGCCTGTTCCCCCCAGTGAGCTTCTCTACAACATGCTGGGGAATGATTTTAAAGGCTCTAATGTACCTGCCTCTCGCACAGTAAGTCGTATTTATACCGATTTAAGACCATTGTGGTGGCCCTTCCCCTTTTCCCCGCCTTAGCCACACTGTCGTTTGGCTATTTTGGCTACTTCATAGTCTGGATTCAGTTCAATGGCACGGTCAAATGCTGCTATGCCATCACGGTTTTGTCTAGCTTGACATAGGGTTTTTCCCAGATAAAACCAAGTTTGCGATTGCTGTGTTGTGGTCAACTGAGAATCTTGTAAGATTTTCTGGAACTCAGATGCAGCTTCTTGATCCCGTTTAGCACTACTCAAAGTAATTCCCTTCCCCACCCGCGCGGGAAAATAACTGGGAGCATAGTTGATCGCCCGTTCATAGGCGGCGATCGCCTGATTAAATTTATGTTGCTGACGGTAACTATTACCCAAAAAAGTAAAGGCAACGGCAAACTCTCCTGCAATATTCTTCGCTCCTTGAGCTGCTTCTGTTTGCTCTAAAATCTTAATTGCCCGTTGGATCGAGTTCAGGGAACCCTGATTATCCCCTAATGCTCCCAAAGATTCGCTTTTATTAATCAGAAAAATGGGGTCAGTTTGATTGAGGGCGATCGCCTGATCAAAAGCAGCGATCGCTTCCTGATCATGCCGTAAATTGTGTAAAGCCTCTCCCTGACAATTCCAAGCATACACGGCAGTGGGATTGATAATGGCAGCGGTAGAACAGGATTCACGCATCGCTTCATATTTTTGCAGTCCCGCCAGAGCATATCCTCGATTAGTCCAGGCTTGGAAATAATTACTGTCTATTTTGAGCAGCTTATTATATTCTTCTACCGCCTCGCTATAGGATTTTTGCTTGAGGAATTCATTTCCCTGCTGAAAGGCTGTTTTAACCGCGATACGTTTAAAAATATTATTTAACAAGATACTGAGTAAACCAATTAAGGTTAATAGCAGCAACAGGTTTTTAAGATTAAACCAACGATCTTGAGCCTCTGTAGCTTTGGGAGGGTTATTG
This sequence comes from Cyanobacteriota bacterium, assembly GCA_041165225.1. Classification (GTDB taxonomy): domain Bacteria; phylum Cyanobacteriota; class Cyanobacteriia; order Cyanobacteriales; family Xenococcaceae; genus Waterburya. The sequence continues at coordinate 1,488 of JBEANW010000283.1, forward strand.
GCAATTACCCTTCGGGGAGGCTTCGCAATCTCTGGGGAGTTATGTCTGGGAGTCACTACTGCCTTCTCCAAACGAGCTTGCCTTCTCAAGGTTTCAACTACCCAATTCAGGTTAAATACTGACTGATAAATGCGGTTAGCACTCACTAGCTGCTCATCTTTCCTCACCACTAGACCTGAATTAAGCAATTCCTGTTGCTCTTTACTGCCGTCTACTAATACCGTCTCGGTAATAATTTTTTGATATAGTTGCAGTAGCCGTCGAGGAGAACAATGCTGATTATTGAGTAAGCGATTCCTGATCCCTCTGAGGTGGGATTTGAGTTCGTTGTTTGACCAATCATCAATGATCTTCGTTTGAACCAGATCATCAACCTGTTCTGCTTCTGGCTGGGAAGAGAGAGAATTGGAAGCTTGAGTAATTAAGGCAAATAATTTCTGAGTTAATAAAGAATGACCATTCGTCCAGGCTAATACCCATTCCAAAGTCTTTGCCGAATCAGCACCCTGTCCCTCAATCTTGAGTAGTTTACGCTTAATTTCCAGAAAGCCTTCGTGAACTTTCTGTGAGTACTCTTGCTCGTTGCTTAATTCGATTAAGCCCTGGCGAAAATTTGGCGATTCTTTGCTTAGACCCATAGCCTCTGATGCGGAAACAGGACTTAATTCAGTTTTGAGATGGCTTAAGAAAAAATCCAGGGTGCTCTGCTTAATCCAACCTTTGGCGATCGCAATTTCACCGAATTCACCCTTGCAGTTTTGTTGCTCGGCTAAAATAGCTTGAACCTGTTGCTCATCTAATAATGCAGCTTGCTTTAAATATTGACCAATCGGTTGTTTGGGCTTTTCGGCCACTAAATTAAACCAACGCTCGGCAAAAAAGTCCGCTGTTTCAGGACGAATTCCCCCTTGCTTGGCTAGAATTTCTCCTATGGTCAAATTGATATCTGTCTGTTTTTGCTGTTTTAGAGCTTGATTCACTTGTTCAGCAGATACTAAACCCGCCTGCTGCAAAACCGCTCCTAAAGGTACTTGATTGCGAGAATGAGACACTATGTTCCAGTAAAATTAATTTATTGAGAATAAAGAATCAATAGAGTGCCTAAAACGATTTGCCATGTCAAACCAAATTAACGTAACTAAGGAATAATCAATGTCGATGAGCGACTTGATTACCGTGTTATATCGAAGAATACTTCAAGACCAATAGATCCAGTTGTATTTTATCAACAATTGAACCAAAGTTAAATTTTAGTAATTTTGCTGATGAAAAATAGCTGGTTGATTTTTCCATTTAATATGCTAGTATGTACCTCGTGGCAAACAAAAAAATTCCTCAAAGAGTTAAAGAATAGTTGGGACTGTAGTTCAGCTGGTTAGAATGCCTGCCTGTCACGCAGGAGGTCGCGGGTTCGAGTCCCGTCAGTCCCGTTTAAGTTAGACGATTTAAGATTTCTAGTTAAATCAAGTAAATCAAAGTATTGTGGTTGCTAAACTTCTAAGCTAGAGTTAGCTTGCTTGTTACTATCAAAAAGAAATCTAAAAGAATAATTGCCCAAGAACCTGCATTTATTTTTTAGGTCAACGATGATTTGCTAGAAGTTCTGAAACTAATACCGAGAGCAGAAAATAGACATAGATAATTGAATAGGTAATTCATTAGTTACCAGGTAATTCACAGTTTTATATTACACAATAGAGCAAGTAGTAGACATTGTAGATAGATATTTGTAATGAGGCAGACACCCATGATTAAACCATTGATCCGTTGGAGTATAACTTTAGGAGTCGCAGGAGCTACTTTTCTAAGCTGGAGCGCAATCGAAAACTTAATGGCGATCGCATTACCTGAAGCACAAGTCCTAGAAAAACTTGACCCTGTACCAGTATTTACCATCGCGGATGAAAAAGGTGCGCCTCTTGTCGCCTCGGGAGACGACAAAGCTAAAGTAGCGGGAGTTTTTATTTCTCAGGGTGATGCCAATGAGTTTGTTAATCAGCTCAAGACGGAAAATCCTGAACTGGCAGAGAAAGTTAGAGTCGTGCCAGTTTCCCTAGGAGAAGTTTATAAGCTAGCAGGATCGGCTAATGAAGAAAATGCCCTTAACTTTGCCTATGTTCCTGACAAAGAAGCGGTAACTTCGGCCAAAACCATTGGTGAAGCCAATAAACAGCCCTATAAGGGTGGTGTACCTCTATTTGTGGCTAAAGGTGGTGAAGGTAAAGGATATTTAACCTTTGAAAGAAATTCTCAGCAGGTAATTCCCTTCTTCTTTGAGAAAGCACAATTAGAAGAAATGGTCGCCCGATTCAAGCAACAACAACCAGAGCTAGCTGCTAATGTGGATATTGAGGTTCATCCCCTAGAAGGGGTAATTGAAACCTTGGAAACAGGTTCCGACGAAATCCTCAAGAAGATTGTCTTAGTACCTTCCACAGAATCAATTAAGTTCTTGCAAACCGTAACTCCTGCTGCGGGAGAAGGTGCAGCACCAAGTGCCACTCCTGAAGTGACTCCTGAAGTGACTCCTGAACTAGCGCCAGCAAAATAATTGAACAGTATTTCTGGTCAGGATCTATATCTTTGGTATCAGCAGGCAAAACAAACTGCGATCGCCCATCAGCTAGATCCAGGAGAAGTGGATTGGTTAGTCCAAACTATTACTGATTTAGACAGTCTGTCTTGGCGCTTGGGTACATGGCAAAATCAACCACAGATTGTCAGTCAAAAATCTTTGTCAGAGTTGCATCAACTCTGGCAACAGCGTCTTCAAGAGCGTCTACCCGTTCAATATTTGGTGGAAACCGTCTTTTGGAGGCGTTTTAAATTAAAAGTGACTCCTGCTGTCTTGATTCCTCGTCCTGAGACAGAATTAATCATTGATCTGGCTTTAGCCCACAATTTGATTACCGACGGTGATCAACAATGGGTAGATTTAGGGACTGGTAGTGGCGCGATTGCTCTGGGACTAGCGGATGTTTTCCCCTCAGCCACAATTCATGCCGTTGATCTTAGTGATGAAGCCTTGAAAATTGCTCAAGAAAACGCGGTGAGGTTAAATCTAAACAATATTCACTTCTATCAGGGAAACTGGTGGAGTCCTCTAAGTTCCCTTCAGGGCAAAGTAACTGGCATGGTCTCTAATCCCCCCTATATTCCCTCCGCCCAGATCCCCCAACTACAGCCAGAAGTAGCTCACCATGAACCCCGTTTGGCCTTAGATGGTGGTGATGACGGTTTGGCTGACATTTGTTATCTAATTAAAACTGCTCCTCAATATTTAGTTTCAGGGGGAATGTGGCTGATAGAATTGATGGCTGGTCAAGCAGATACAGTAGTTGAGCTACTAAAACAGCAGGGAGAATATTACGATATAAACATATTCCCCGATCTGGCTGAGATTGATCGCTTTGTCTTGGCTTATCGATGTTGATTGACCGAAGCCTCTAACTGAATAGCAAAAATAAAGCTTATGGTGAAAGTTTCTTCCACAGAGTTGATTGCAGGAGCGATCGCTGGTAGAGTTGTCAGTTTTCCGACGGATACGGTTCCTGCCTTGGCAGTGAAGCCAGAGTTGGGA
>JBEANW010000284.1:0-8860 GCA_041165225.1 Cyanobacteriota bacterium
ATTTATCGCCATTCATTCAATTAAATTTTGAATTTAATTCGCTGATTGAGCTACTTCCACTACTTTAGTAAAGGCTTGAGGATCTACCATTGCTAGCTGGGCGAGCATTTTGCGATTTAAACCTACTTCAGCTTGCTTTAGTTGATGAGTCAACTTGCTGTAGCTTACACCGTTCATTCTGGCTGCTGCATTGATGCGAGTAATCCAAAGACGGCGAAAATCACGTTTACGTTTACGGCGATCGCGATAAGCATTACGTAATGCTTTCATCACCTGCTGGTTAGCAGTGCGGAATAGTTTGGAATGAGAACCACGGAAGCCTTTAGCCAGCTTCAGGATTTTCTTACGACGTTTGCGGGCGACGTTACCCCGTTTGACTCTACTCATAGTTAATATTTATGGATCTTAATCTGGATCTTATTTCAATGGATGTTAACAACTAAATTTCAAGTATAAATTTAGCTGTAAGGCATCATTGTGCGGATTGCTTTTTCATCAGTCTCATGTACTACTGTCATATTAGAGAGGCGACGGCGAGTACGCTCTTTACTTTTACGCTCTAATAGGTGATTTTTGAACGCCTTGCGACGCATGATTTTTTTGCCGCTACCAGTAATACGAAAACGCTTGGCAGCAGACTTTTTGGTTTTCAGCTTAGGCATGAGCTACAGATAATTAAACACAATTTATAATTGTACCTTGTTTTATCTAGATCTCAAGCAATCACATCTGCAAAAGTTCTTTAAATCCGAACTCCGAATTCCGAATTCCGAACTCATTTATTATGCTTTAATGGCGGGAAGTAGTTGTCATCAAGAGATTTTATGGCTCAATTCACTATTTATATTGCGGTAACTAGTCACGGTTTTGGTCATGCTGTACGGGCAGCAACGGTAGCCGAAAAATTACAACAGTTGCGTCCTGATATCGTCTTGAATTTAGTGACAGTAGCTCCAGAATGGTTGCTTAAGTCTTATATCCAAGGAGACTTTGTTTATCGCCCGCGAGTTTTTGATGTGGGAGTAATTCAAAAAGATAGCCTCATCATGGATCGTCAGGCTACTTTGAGCAAAATGCAAGCTATCATGAGCCAAGAAAAGGACATCATTGCGGAAGAAGCTCAATATATCAAAGAGAATGATATCGGTCTAATTTTGGCAGATATTCCTGCTTTAGCAGCGCCTATTGCTCGTGCTGCTGGTGTTCCCTGTTGGATGATGAGTAATTTTGGCTGGAACTTTATTTATCGTGATTGGGGTTCAGAGTTTGCGGCAATCGTCGCCTGGATGGAGAACTATTATCATCAAAGCGATCGCCTATTTCGTCTGCCCTTAGCAGAGCCGATGAGCATCTTTCCTAACCATACCAACGTGGGATTAACGGGTAGTAAGCCTCAGTTCACTAACGATGAATTGCGCCACAAGTTTAACTTAGTTGCACCTCTGGAAAAGACGATTTTATTAACCTTTGGTGGCTTAGGCTTGGAGTCAATTCCCTATGAAAATATAAAATATTTTGCCGACTGGCAATTTATTACCTTTGACCGCAACGCTCCCGATTTGCCCAATCTCTTGAAAATCGCCGATCAAACTCTGCGCCCTTTAGACTTTATGCCCATTTGTGGCAGAGTAGTATCTAAACCAGGCTACAGCACTTTTTCGGAAGCTTTATGTTGCGACACTCCAATTGTTTCCCTCACTCGTGAAGGCTTTGCCGAAGCTGCTGTACTACTCAACAGCATTCAAGATTACTCCCAGCATCAGATTATCTCCCCTGATGAATTTTTTACAGGGAACTGGGACTTTCTCCATCAGCCTTTACTTGCCCCCCGCAAAAGCGAACGTTTGTCGAAAGATGGGGCAACAGCGATCGCTCAGGAAATTTCTAATTACTTTAATTAGCTTCTAGCTTCTAGCTTCTAGCTCTCAGATTATCGTTTCTAAGTTGCGATCGCTATCTTTTCCCCTTTCCCTTTCTTGATTCAGTCGCTTCAACGGGGGGAACCCCCGCAACGCGCTGAATCGCTTTCCCCAATCTTTACCAGCTACTTATAAGCCTCCATCCCTGTACAAGAGCAGATTAAATTGCGATCGCCATAGGCGTTATTGATTCTACCTACGGTAGTCCAAAATTTGTGTTCTTTTGTCCAGGGGGCGGGATAGGCTGCTTGCTCGCGACTATAGGGGTGCGACCAGTCGCCACAGATAATCGATTCTGCCGTATGGGGGGCATTTTTGAGGGGATTATCTTCAGGGTCAATTTCTCCCTGGGCGATCGCTTCTGCCTCTTGATAGATGGTCAACATCGCCTCGCAATAGCGGTCTAGCTGTTCTTTGGATTCGCTTTCCGTAGGTTCAATCATCACTGTGCCAATGACGGGCCAAGATACCGTAGGGGCATGGAAACCAAAGTCCATGAGTCTTTTGGCGACATCTTCCACTTCTACCCGCGCCATTTTTTTCAAGGGACGCAGATCGATAATACATTCGTGAGCCACAAAACCTGACTCGCCTTTAAAGAGTACGGAGTAGGAGGTTTCAAGACGCTTCGCCATGTAGTTAGCATTGAGAATTGCCACTTTTGTCGCCTGGGTTAAACCCGCTTCGCCCATCATGGCAATATACATCCAGGAGATCACTAGAATACTGGCACTGCCCCAAGGAGCAGCAGAAATCGCGCCGATGGGTTGAGCATCTTTGGGGGTAGCAGGGGTAGCAGGTAAGAACGGCACCAGATGAGGCATCACACCAATAGGACCTACTCCTGGCCCACCGCCACCGTGAGGAATACAGAAGGTTTTGTGCAGGTTGAGATGACAGACATCAGCCCCAAAGTCTCCAGGACGACATAAGCCCACTTGAGCATTCATGTTGGCTCCATCCATATAAACCTGTCCGTCATATTGATGGACGATGGCACAGATACTTTTGATTTCTGCTTCAAATACTCCATGAGTTGAAGGATAGGTCACCATGAGGGCGGATAAATTATCCTTGTGCTGCTCAGCTTTGGTTTGGAGATCTTTAAGGTCGATATTGCCCTGGCGATCGCATTTTACCGCTACCACTTTCATGCCACACATTACGGCACTGGCAGGATTGGTTCCATGAGCAGATTCAGGAATCAAACAGACATTACGGTGTCCTTCTCCCCTCGACTGGTGATACTGGCGGATTACCTGGAGTCCTGCATATTCTCCTTGAGAACCTGCATTAGGTTGTAAGGAGACCCCTGCAAAACCGGTGATTTCCCCTAGCCAGATTTCTAACTCCTTAAAGAGCTTCTGATAACCCTGAGTTTGTTCTAAAGGCGCAAAAGGATGAATATTACCAAATTCTGCCCAGGTAACGGGAATCATTTCTGCCGTGGCGTTGAGTTTCATCGTACAAGAACCCAAGGGAATCATCGAGGTAGTGAGGGATAAATCTTTGGTTTCTAGCTGATGGAGATAGCGTAAGAGTTCAGTTTCCGAATGATAGCGGTTAAAGACCCCATCGGTTAAATAGGGGCTAGTACGTAACTGCTGCTGTTGAATGGTTGCTGACTGAACGTTGATTAATTCGCTAAAATTCTCAGGTAAATCCTTGCTTCCCGCAAAGATCTGCCAGAGATGAATCAAATCTTCCCCAGTCGTAGTCTCATCTAGGGAAATGCCGATCGCGTTACTGTCTAACCAGCGTAAGTTAATCTGATTATTGGCAGCAATTTGGATCAAATCCGCTGCGCTATTTTCCCCTGTATCTACCCGAATAGTGTCAAAGAAAGACTGGTTATTAACCTCATAGCCTAACTGCCGTAACCCTGAGGCCAGGGTTGCTGTGAGTAAATGAATTCTGGAGGCGATCGCCTTAATGCCCGCAGCACCGTGATACACGCCATACATGGAAGCGATTACCGCTAATAGCACTTGAGCGGTACAGATGTTACTGGTAGCTTTTTCTCGGCGAATATGTTGCTCTCTGGTCTGTAGAGCTAAACGTAAGGCAGGTTTGCCGTGAACATCTTGGGATACCCCCACAATCCTTCCAGGGACTTGTCGTTGATATTGTTCCTTAGTGGCAAAATAGGCTGCGTGAGGGCCGCCATAACCGAGGGGAACACCAAATCTTTGCGTACTACCCACGGCAATATCTGCGCCAAATTCTCCAGGAGGAGTCAACAGCGTCAGACTCAGAATATCGGCGGCTACAGTAGCTAAAGCCTGGGCTTCATGAACCTGTTCAATAAAAGCGCGGTAGTCATTAATTGTACCGTCTGTAGCAGGATACTGAAGTAGTGCGCCAAAAATTGGCGTAGAGAAATCAAAAGTAGCATAATCAGCCACGATTACCTCAATACCCAGGGGTAAAGCGCGAGTTTTAACCACTTCTATCGTTTGAGGATGGCAACCAGCATCAATAAAAAATGCCTTGGCTTTAGTTTTGCAGACACCATAACTCATCGCCATCGCTTCGGCGGCAGCAGTTCCTTCATCCAATAAAGAAGAGTTGGCAATCTCCAAACCAGTTAAGTCCACAATCATCGTCTGATAATTGAGCAATGCCTCTAATCTTCCCTGGGCAATTTCCGCTTGGTAGGGAGTGTATGAAGTATACCAACCAGGATTTTCTAAGATATTCCGCAAAATTACCGCTGGCGTAATGCAGTTAGAGTAGCCCCTGCCAATAAACGAGCGATAGACTTGGTTTTGCTTGGCGATCGCTTTTAACCTAGCTAAAGCGGCAGCTTCACTTTGAGCGATCGGTAATTGCAATGGTCTATGAAGGCGAATTGCTGCGGGGACAGTTTGGTCAATTAATGCGTCTAAACTATCAACTCCCAATATTTGCAACATTTCTTGAATCTGCTGCTCATTAACTCCAATATGTCGTTGGGCGAAAATATCAGTAGCTTGAGACACCGCAGATTGCTCAGGGGAATTGTCCTGAGTTGTTGAAATTTGAGATTCCACAGCAAAATTTAGGTTAACCATACAAACTTTAGAATTAGAGTTTTAATATTTTTAGATAAAAAAATGGTGGCTGATTACCAACAATTTGCTTCAACCACGATTGTGAACTATTCGTTATAAACATTAACAAATTTTATTTACTTTTAAAAGTAGCCAATTTGTCAGTAATCTAAGAAATGGGCGCAGGGTATGGACACCAGTTAAGTTTAATTAGTGTTTATTCTTCCATCCCTTCTACCTGAGCGCGATATTCGCTAGCAGAAAGAGCCTCTGCCAACTCATCGTCAGAATCGTCAACTTTGACTTTAATCAACCAGCCTTCTCCATAAGGATCTTGAGCAAGAGTTTCTGGCGCATCGATAGCGGTCTCATTGCGTTCTACCACCGTCCCAGAAACAGGAGGATATAAATCTTCTACTGCTTTAACTGATTCGATAGTGCCGATAGTTTCGCCCACTTTTACCGCATCGCCCACTTCAGGAAGCTCTAAAAATACCACATCTCCCAACTGATCAAGGGCAAAAGCGCTAACCCCAATGGTGGCAACTTCCCCATCAAAACGAACATATTCGTGGCTATCTAGATATTTTAAATCTTCTGGATATTCGATCTCCATAATCACCAATCACCTTTCTAATCGTAAGCAAAAACTAGTTTACAATGAATGATCTGATTCTTTGATCTCCTGTTCAATATCCTCTAGATATTTGCCAGTATTTTTGCACTAACTGATAGCGAAAAGTATACATGCTTCCCGAGAGGTTATCCTCCTGCACTAGATAATAATCTTTCAACAACAAGCGTAAAACTGCGCGCGCCATTTCTTTGTCTTTAGTTTCAGGTTCACTTTTGAGATACTGCCAAAGTCGCGTAAAGGAAGTAGCAGGGTTGATCGATAAAATATCGAGAATTTCTAAAGCATAGGGTTTTTGGGTGTCGCTATAGTAGTTATCGATGCGCTCGCGATAGTGATCCATTTTCCAGAGATTTAAGGAGCTGCGGAGACATTGATTGATAGTTATGGCAATGACTTCTTCGTTAATCTCCTGATCTAGATCTTTGAGTTGATTGATCAGATGATGGATGTAAAAAGGAATGCAGTCTACGGCGACGGCGATTTGTTCAGCGGTTTGGGCTAGATCCACCACTGAGATATCTTCCCCTTGCAACAGATTAATGGTTAATTCCGTGGCATCTTCTAGGGACAGGGGTTGCCCTTCAATGGGATACATATCATTAGTCGGATCGTTGCTATAGCCAGCTTTTTGCAGATTTTTAATAATATGGTGTAAGCCAATTGAACCAGAAAATACCATCCGTACATCAGGATAAGTTTGGCGGAGCGATCGCAAACTATCCAAGACTTCCATCGCTATTTCATCACTAAAATTCCCCAGCATATGGGGCATTTCATCCCAAATCAAAACGATCTGTTTATCCTGGAGGGTAACTAAATCTTCAATGGTTTTAGTTAAAAGGATTTTCCAATGTTCTGAGGCGATTTCAGGAAACTGGTAGCCATCAAAGTAACTCCCGATCAGCTTACTCAGATATTCTCTAACTCTTCTGGCTTTCCCTGCATCCCTAAGATATGTCTCCGTATCTTGCCAAACCGCTTCAACGAATTCAATCGGGGTTCTAGTGCCTTCTAAATCTCGATAGATCGGTAGCAAATTGGGTGCAGCTTCAGCGGTCATTTTTTTGAGGATACTGCTTTTGCCAATGCGGCGCTCTCCACTCAAAATTAAACTCTGCTGTTGAAGGCGTTCCCAGAGACGCTCAATTAACTCTTCTCTGCCGACAATCTCTTCAGGAGCAATTTGTCCTCCTGGATTGGCTTTAAAATCTTCTTGCTTAAACTTAAAGCTCTCGATATTATCATTCCATTCCCTTTCTGGTTGGGAAGCACTATTCCAGTCGAGGTCTAATTCTTGGCACAGACGAATAAAGGTATTTAGAGCTAACGGCTTACAGTTGATAAATTTAGAAATTGAAGAGCGAGATACTTCTAAGCGTTCGGCAAGAGAACGTTGAGTTAATTGCTTGATTGCGAGAGATTCTTCTACTTTCGGTATCCATTCGCTATTTAACTGTAAGGAGCTACGTGCCATATTACTTTGTTGGTGTTGTTAAGATAACCGCAGAAATTGAGCTTTGGGGATGCGTGGGCTTCACGGTCAAGCCCTAAAGGATTAGCGCCTGGGGGCGCGTCCCGCACCGAGGCACGCGCATATCCAACCAAGCTGTTGAGACTGTATTAAGCTATCACAAGAAATGTTATTAAACTAAATATTAAATTAAAAATTAAATTAATATTGTTGAAAATCGCTGCTTTAAAACCGCTTCACGGTTAGCTATAAGCTTGCTATAGTAGGGAATTACCCCCACTATGTCTTATTCAACTTAAAGAACTGGAGTAATTAAACCAAGCTTAGAGCCTAAAGCTTAGAGCTTAGAGCTTTTGTTAAGAAGCTGCTTTTTTGGCTTTAGTAGTTTTCTTTTTAGTTGCTGTAGTGGTTTTTTTCTTAGCAGCAGTGGTTTTCTTCTTAGTGGTAGTAGCTTTCTTGGTAGTGGTCTTTTTAGTTGCTGCTTTTTCGTCTAACAACTCCAAAGCTTTTTCGAGGGTGATTCCTTCTACGGTTTCGTCTTCAGGTAAGCCGACATTGATCTTGCCATGTTTCAGATAGTTCCCGTAGGGCCCTTTATAGATATTGACTGGCTCTTTATCCCCTGGGTGGGAGCCTAGTTCCCGTAAAGGAGTCTTTTTGCTACCACCACGTCCCCGTTTGGGTTGTGCCAGCAATTCTAAAGCACGGTCAAGGGTGACAGTCAGAACATCATCTTCCTGTTTAAGCGATCGATAGTCTCGTTGTAATTTAGTATCCTCTGGTCCTTTAAACTCATGAACGACATAAGGCCCAAAACGACCTAGTGCTGATTTAATTTTCCCTTCTGTGGCAGGATGTTGTCCTAATAAACGCGGCAGAGATAGCAACCCAACAGCCATTTCTAGAGTTACATCGTTTTTGGTGGCATCAGTTTTACTATCCTTTTTGGGAATAGAACTCATTTTAGGCTTTTCATTTTCGTCGGTTTTATCCCCCAACTGGACATAAGGCCCATATTTACCAACTTTGAAGTAGATTGGTTCCCCAGTTTCAGGATGCAGACCAACTTTTTCAGGCCCTTCTTTTTTCTGACGAATTAAAGCTGCAATTTGCTCTGGATTGAGATCTGCTGGAGTTAAATCGTCAGGAATCGATACCTTAATTACTTCGGCGGTGCCATCTTCGCTGACTATTTCGATATAAGGGCCATATTTGCCAATACGGACGACAGCATCAAGATTTTCTAAATGAATGGTTTTGGCGATCGCAGGTTCGATTTCTTCGGTCTTGACATCTATCTGGGTCTTCAGACCTGTTTTGCCTTGGTAGAATTTCTTTAGATAGGGTATCCATTCCTCATGGCCACGGGCAATTTCATCGAGAGTCTGCTCCATTTTGGAAGTAAACTCAGTATTCACCAAATCGGGAAAGTGTTCTTCCAGCAGTGCCGTGACTGCAAAGGCGGTAAAGGTGGGAATTAATGCCTTACCCCGCATCTGAACATAACCGCGATCGACGATGGTTCCCATGACGGTAGCATAGGTACTAGGGCGACCAATGCCTTCTTTTTCCAGGGTTTTAACTAACGATGCTTCAGTATATCTAGCAGGAGGTTGGGTTTCGTGACCAATAGCTTCTAATTCTTTACAGTCGGGCTTGTCTCCTTTTTTCAGAGGAGGCAGAGGAATTGCCTGATCTTCTAAAGCTGCATCAGGATTATCTGAACCCTCAACATAGGCACGAAAGAAACCAGGAAAGTCGATTTTTTTACCGTTAGCGCGGAACACCGCATTTTCTACCG
>JBEANW010000285.1:0-3503 GCA_041165225.1 Cyanobacteriota bacterium
TTTATTTAGGCGAACAGACATAAAGATAAACTCAATACTTCAGGAGATTTCTCTGATTAGTATTCCCGCAAGAGCTGATTTATCAGCCAAGTTCAACCAAGTTTTTCAATGATTTGATTCCGAAGATTTGATTCCGAGCGAAGGTTAATTAACTAATAGATGCAAATTATAGGGTTTCTGGGCGATCGCCTGAAGATAGGCACTACTTAAATAAGGAATATAGCTGGAATCTCCGACAATATAGCTTTGAAAGAAAACTAAAGACAACAGATTTTGATAAGTTCTTGCCACCTGAGCAGCTTCTGCTTGAGATGATTGCACTTCTTTGGCTAAAGTTACATTAGAGTGGGGTATCTTTTCGGAAATTACCAGATAGTTATTTTTACCCAAAGAATTAAACAGCGGTACTTGTTCGTCTAATAAAGAAGTGAGAAAATCCTGATCGACCACCTGAAACATGACTGGGATGGAAATCTTGTCTTGTTTGAGCTTGCCAAAAAGACTGTGACCAAAAGGCACAAACAGATAGGCTGCCTTGATGCGATCGTCTTTCAACTTTGGTTGATTTCTCGGCAATTCCAAAGCTCGACATTGGTAGAGAATCGAAATATTCATCAGATTTAGAGGCTGGGCGCAATCTTGTGCCAGCTGAGTCCAATCAAACTCTGCCCCTGCCAAAGAAAGCCCCGTGGTTCCGCCGATGGAATAGCCAAAGAATCCTACTTGCTCTAAATTAAGCTGATGATCAAAGCGATCGCCATTGAGATGTTCTAATTGATCCAAGATATAGCTGATATCCAGGGGACGATCAATATACTCGGTGGCATCAAAATTCTCTGGATATAATCCTTCCACAAATGCTTTTTGACGATCATGGTCGCTGCCTGGATGGTCAGGAATAACTACCCCAAAGCCACGAGAAACTAAATAGCGTGCCAACTTTTCAAAGCGCTCGCGTTTTGCCCCTAATCCATTAGAAACAACAATTATCGGTATTTTATCGGTCTTATTTTGAGGTAAATAGAGATCCGTAACCAAATTGCGATCGCGTTGATGATCATAGAATTCTAGAGTCTGTTTAGTCCCCTGATAATTACCTGGCTGGGATAAATCACGAAACTTGATATTTTTCTGAGTATCTTTCTGTTCAACTTTTGGCTGTGACAGATTAGCAATAAACTCCTTGGTATCTTGCTCGGAATGAGCAACCTGCTTAACTAACTGAAGTAATTCTCCTAGGTTGAGCTGGATATCTGTAGGGAAGCGTTGCAGAAAATCCACAAAGTTAATCCCCTCAGAAGATTGGGCTGTTTGTACCAGCGCCGCCCGCAAGCCATGAAAACCATTAATATGACCAGGTAGCTGAATAATCTCCCCAATACGTTGGAGCATTTTAATCCCTGCCGAAGTTCGAGAATAGCGATAGACCAACACAGGATCGACATCATAACTTTGGCGCAGAAACTTCCGTAACTGCTGAGTTTGCTTGTCTGGGATATATCTAAAATAGTAGTTCAGACTATCACTCACCTCCCCTGTGTCGGCAAAAGTTGCCAAATCTTTAACCTGAAGCTTAAAACCCAACAAACTATAGTGAAAATCAATCTTTTCCGCCGTCAGACTAGATTGCTCCATCGCCACCACTCCTGATATTGCGATCGCTAAACAAAAAACATATTTAACTAGCTTAAACTTGGAAAACATAACTACCGATACTTAAGTTCTGGCGAATAATAGTAGTATATTGTCCATCGCCTACTGTTCCTTGTCTACCATCTCAAGGGGTGACACGTAGCTTGAAATCAACACAGGGGGTTGGTGTTAGGTGCTGGTGGACAGGGCAATCCTCGTGTTTTAAATTTTGTTTTTAGAATTATGAGCAACTTTCTAAGTATCATTTCGTGAAAAATCAATCTGGTTGGCACCAGGAAGAGAAAGCTGAGTTTCAAGTGGGCAAGGCTTTTTATAATCCTCGCAGCAAATATGTCCGAGATCTGGGGGTGTTAGCTGGGACGGTCTATAAACAAGATTATGGTAGCCTCCGCGTGTTAGATGCGCTAGGGGGTTGTGGAGTTCGCAGTTTGCGCTACTACCTAGAAAGTAATGCCGATTACTTGCGGGTTAATGACGGAAACCACCAGCTTAACTCGATAATACAGCAGAACTTGCGTTCAGCGATCGCCCCTGAGTATTTTCAGCTCACTCACCAGGATGCCCATCGAGTTTTCTTTCGTTGTTATCAAGAGCGAGATTACTATGATTTAGTAGACGTAGACTGTTTTGGCAGTGCCGTCCCCTATCTGAATACAATGCTCTGGGCAACCAAAATTGGGGGTTTAATGTATCTCACCTGCACCGATGGCAGGACTCTGACAGGACATCCCCCCGAACATACCGTTCAGGTTTATAATGCGATCGCTCGTTCCCATCCCGCCATTCAAGAACAAGCCTTAAGATTACTCCTGGGAGCAACTCAACAACAGGCTGCAACCAAAGGTTTGGGCATTGAACCGATCTTTTCCCTATTTACAGGACAAACCTATCGGGTGATGATGCGGCTGGTATCGAAGCCTCAGTTAACTGCTCAGAACTATGGTTTTCTTGCCTATTGTCATAGCTGTGGTGACTATCAGACTTATTCCTGGCGTAAATTGAATAAAGTTGGCTGTACCTGCAAAAATCCTGCCATTACCGTCAGTGGGGCGATGTGGCTTGGTAAATTACATGATGTTCAACAGCTAAAACGCTACCAAACTTTAGCTCAACAATGGCACTGGCAGAAAATAGTTAAACTACTTCAGCTAATGGAGGGGGAAATCGATTTTCCCCCTTACTTTTATACCCTGGGAGAAATTGGTAATCGAGGCAAACTGGATCTACCCAAGCGATCGCATTTAATTCGATCCCTGCAAGACCAAGGCTATCAAGCAGCACCCACGCATATTTCACCCCAAGGAATTAAAACCAATGCCCAGATGGGGGAGATTATTGCGATCGCCAAAAATATATAAGTTTCGAGTTCGAGAAGTCTATAGCTAAATGAGTAATGAGTAATGGGTAAAAAGAGTTATCTAGGCTATATTTCGCTTACTACGGACAACAAACTATACAAGTATATGAGAAAAAATAAAATTGCCCAGCATGTTGTCTCACCAAGATTTTTCAATCATCAATGGTTGATGAGGTTTTTGAAAAACAAGTCTCCTTGGCTTTTTCTCAGCGGCATTGCTTTTTGGGTATTTATTGCAGAAGCGCTGGTGATGTTTTTTTTATCGGCTCTCCCCAAATTCCCTGAAACTTTTGAAGCTATTCTCGATAGTACATTATTATCAATTCTCGTAGCACCAGCACTATATCATTTTCTCTACAGACCCTTGAAGACAGAGAATCAAGAAAGACAATTAATTGAACAAGAATTACGACAATCCAAGCAGCAGTTAGAGCTACAGGCTGAACAACTACAAGCTTCTTTTGTCAATCTAGCTCATACGAATGGGGAGCTT
>JBEANW010000286.1:0-4220 GCA_041165225.1 Cyanobacteriota bacterium
TTGATGGGTAAAATCAAAAAATGGAATGATCCTGCGATCGCCAAAATCAACCCTGATGCAACCCTCCCCGATACCGAAATCACTGTAGTTTATCGTTCTGACGGTAGTGGTACGACGGGAGTATTCACTAAACACCTCAGCGCCCTTAGTCCTGAGTGGGCAGAAAAAATCGGCGACGGTAAAACCGTAGAATGGCCGACAGGAGTGGGGGCAAAGGGCAATGAAGGAGTAACAGCACAAATTCTGCAAACGGAAGGCTCTCTGGGCTACGTGGAGTATGGTTATGCCAAGCAACAAGAAATGCCCGCTGCAACTTTAGAAAATAAGGCAGGGGAATACGTTGCGCCTTCTGGAGAAACTGCTGCTAAGGCTCTGAGTGCCGTGACCCTACCTGAAAACTTGAGAGCATTTTTGACTGACCCTGAAGGAAAAGATTCTTATCCGATTGTGACCTATACGTGGCTGCTAGCATATCAGAATTATGACGACCCCAATAAACTTAAGGCTCTGAAAGAAGTAGTCAACTGGTCTTTGACCGATGGACAGGCTTTCGCTGAAGAATTGGGATATGTTCCTTTGCCTGCCACTGTCGTCCAGAAAGTTCAGACTAAATTAGAGACAATTAAAGCTAAATAAAAGCTATAAGCTATAAGCTATAAGCTATAACTAAGGTTCCCGATCAATCACGATGGGGAATTTTGGTGTTGAATTTCTACTTTTGCCCATAAGTCTTATGATGGAAATAGTTAATGGTCGATGGTGGTTACTAAGGTTTTGACAACATAACCGATGCAACCCAATGTCAATACAGCAGTGTCAGAAAAGCAATGTCAGAAAAACAACTATTATTAGTAGACGATGAACCTGGAATCAGAGAATCAGTCCAGGCTTACCTAGAGGATACAGAAGGCTGGAATGTTACCGTCGCTAGTAATGCCGATGAAGCCTGGCAAAATATTGAATCTCAGACTCCAGATCTGATCATTTCCGATGTTATGATGCCAAAGGTAAATGGTTATGAATTCCTGGCTAAACTGCGAGAAGATCCTCGCTATCGTTCCATTCCTGTAGTATTTTTGACTGCTAGAGGTATGACTAGCGATCGCATTCAAGGATATGAATCAGGGTGTGATGCTTATCTGTCTAAACCTTTCGATCCAGAAGAACTAGAAGCGATCGTCAAAAATCTGCTGTCGAAAACTCCTAGTAGTAGTGGCAACGGTGATAGCAATACTGAGTTAGAAAAAATCACCAAAGAATTAGTCGAAATTAAAGCCAAGCTAGACGACAAGCTAGGGAGTAGTGGTGGCATTACCGTAACCCCCCCGCCAATTAAAATAGACTTAACCCCCAGGGAGCAAAGCGTTTTAGATTTAGTCGCTCAGGGTTTAATGAATAAAGAAATTGCCCGTGAGCTAAGTACTAGTGTCAGAAACGTGGAGAAATATGTTAGTCGCTTGTTTGGCAAGACAGGTACGAATAGCCGTACTGAATTAGTTCGTTTTGCTCTACAGCATGGTTTAACTCAATAACTGGTGTTACCCAATAATTGATCTGTAAAGATGGGACAAAGAGCGATCGCTTAAAACGTGTATTATGCTGAATGTAACCGTTAAGTCGATGGATTTGCTTTGGGTGTTCAGCAGCAATAAACTGCAATCGAATTGAGTTACACTGATAGTCGGTGGAATATCTTACGATTTCTGAACTTTAAATTGAGGTATAGAGGCTAATGACTACTTTAAAGTTGACTAAACAAGACATTGTGGGCATCACAGAAGAGCAAGTCGCTGTTATTGCTGGTCGTTTGGAACAGGACGAATACAATACTCCTTTTGAAGCTTTAGAAGATTGGCATTTGCTTAGAGCGATCGCTTTTCAACGAGAAGAGTTAGTTGAGCCTTATATCCACCTATTAGACATTGAAGCCTACGACGAAGCGTAGAGGATCATTATTAGATTTAGTACTATGGTCATTGCTCCCTCGGCAATGCCCAATTTTGTTATGTCATCGACCGAAGCTTTTCAAAAAGACCTTGATTCAGAAAATCTGGCACTACGAATTTAAACACTAAAAGCTAAAAACTAAACACTAAGACAATAAATATCCTTCATGAACCCAGCTAACCAAATTTATCCTGTTGTTTGGCAAGACAATCAAGTCTTATTAATTGATCAAACTCGTTTGCCTGGGGAATATAGCCATGTTGCCATTAGTCGCAGTGCTGACATGGCTCAAGCCATCAAAACGATGATTGTCCGTGGTGCGCCTGCGATTGGGGTGGCAGCAGCCTATGGTATATATCTCGGAGCAATGGAGATTGAGACAGGGGATCGTAAACAGTTTCTGGCTCATCTCCAACAGGTTGCCGAACTGCTGAAACAGACTCGCCCCACCGCCGTCAATTTATTCTGGGCGATCTCCCGCATGTTGAAAACTGCTCATGAGGAAATCGGCACCGTTGCTGAAATCAAAAGGACTCTACTCCTGACTGCACAACAAATACAGGCAGAAGACTTAGCCACCTGTCAGGCGATCGGCGATCATGGTTTAAGTGTCCTACCTTCTACCCCCAACAAGTTGCGTATTCTGACCCACTGTAATGCTGGTTCTCTCGCCACCGCTGGCTATGGTACTGCTTTAGGGGTAATTCGTTCTGCCTGGCGAGAACGGCGCTTAGAAAGAGTTTATGCCGATGAAACCCGCCCTCGTCTTCAGGGGGCAAAATTAACCGCCTGGGAATGCGTTCAAGAGAGGATTCCTGTCACGGTAATTACCGACAGCATGGCTGCTCACTGTATGCAGCAAAACATGATTGATCTGGTGGTGGTGGGGGCAGATCGTATTGCCGCCAATGGGGATGCTGCTAACAAAATTGGGACTTATGCCGTGGCGATCGCCGCTAAAGCTCATAACGTGCCTTTTTATGTCGCTGCTCCCTTCTCCACCATTGATTGGTATTTAGCTAACGGCAGCCAAATACCAATTGAAGAACGCAATGGGAGTGAAATAGCTCAAATTGGGGATACTGACATCTGTGTTGCTGGAGCAGAATTCTATAACCCCTCCTTTGATGTTACTCCAGCTAATTTAATCGATGCCATTATTACCGAAAAAGGAGTAATTCAACCTAGTGCTTTGATTGATTATCGTCAGGCGATCTCCTAACGGTTGAGCCTTTTCCAACCTAAGTCATTCCATTTTGCGACTGCTCGAACTTACGTCAACGAACTTGTAAGTTCCAAAAAGCATATCCCACCAATCGATCGCCAACCCAAAATTACTATCCCACTGACTGTTTTTGTGGTGAATATAGTGAATCGGCATTTTCATCCAGAAACATTTGTGGGGGTTGTGGTGCTGAATTTGGTGAGCATAGGAAGCGAAAGCCGCAAACGCTATAGTCCCAGAGATCATAATCGCACCGAAGGATAATGATACGAAAAAAGCTGGTAGTACCAAAAGTGATACTAAACTGAAATCCAGAAAATCTTTGATAAATCCTTTGCTGGTGTTGCTGCGATGATGTCCATAATGCCCTGTAATTTTATTGCCAAATATTGGACTGACGTGCATTAAACGATGAACCCAATATTCTAGAAAACTGCCAAAAATAAAGGCAAAGATGAAACACACGAATGTCTGCATATAAGTTGATTTGTTATGAAAGATTAAACCTATTGAGCTTACTCCAAAAAACATTACTTAGGGGGTAACGTCCTGAAAATCAGCACCAGAAAGGTTAATACTCAACTTCAACTCTTTCCTTAATCTTTCGTAATTAGACTGGATTACTGCGATCGCCCCTCAACCAACAGACAAAGTATTAAAGGCGATCTGGAAGATCAAAAGATCAATTAGTACAAAATTAGTATAATTTACCCTGTGGCTATTTAGAGTAGGTTAGCGATCGCCTGTTCTAACTCTAACTGTTCTAAAGTACTGAGAATAAATACTTCCTGCACAGTTTTCCCCTGACGAGCAATAACTTTGTAACCGCCTCGGATGGGGACAGATACTTTTAGCTTCAGTTTGGGAATGTGGCTTCTGGTTTGTTTGATTCTGCCTGGAGTGACAGTGGTGATTCCTTCGCACTTGATCAGTTTTTCCAAGATTGGAATTAAACCAGGTAGATGGGTTGAATGATTCCAAACTAACCGACCATCAGAGGACATAATTAGACATAAAGTTAGGTGGGTGTATTTAAAGTGATGACAGG
>JBEANW010000287.1:0-2754 GCA_041165225.1 Cyanobacteriota bacterium
TCGAGAAGTTGCTGGGGCGACAAACCATGCTCTGGCTGATTAATTAGAGCCATTAATTGAGACTGTCGAGCAGCAGGAGTAAGCGATCGCAAACTAACCAAAGAGGAAGCTGTCGGCGTGGACTGCTGAGACTTCAAGAAGTGGGAATGACAACTATGCACACCGAACAAACTTAAGCTACAGAGGAAAACCACCGTAATCAGCTTAGGATGCTTGGTGAAAGTCGGTTGTTTCTTTCTGCGTTGAAGTTCAGGTTGAGATTGTTTAGGTCGCACAGGAGATTCTAGCATGAGGGTAACTAGGGTAAGTAAGAGGGTTGCGAAATAATCTGGAACTATGGTTACTAGCTTTGCGTCAAATGCTCATAACTAATCTATAAGAGAAATATTTTTTGTCTAGTCATGTTTAACGCAAAATACCCTAAAATAGCCACCTCTAGTTTGATGATTTTGTCTGTTTTAGCAGCAACAGTTAGTAACTTTGCTCAGATATCCCCCGCTCAAGCACAGTTGTTTCCCGAATCAAGACCAGCCAGAAACCGCGATTATAATCCTCCTAGTCGCGATTACCCTTCGGGTACGTCTCGAGATCGCGACTACACACCTTCCAGGAACAATCGCTCCTTTAGCGACAACACAATTCCGCGAGGGTTTGTCATTCCCATCGAATATGAGGAAGAAAAAATTCTCGTGACTCCCGAAGAAACAGTTCCCGTTACTTTATTGGTAGCAGCGGATATCAAAGATCGCGATCGCCAGGTTCTAATTCCCTACGGCAGCGAAATTGTCGGACAAATTCAACCCAGTGAGGATGAACCTGGTTCATTTTTTATGGCGGATAAAATAGTATTTCCCGATGGCACTACCGAGTCTATTGATGCGGCTTCTGAAGTGGTAACTCGCACCGAAACTGTGAGTAAAGGTGCTAACGCAGGAGAAATTGTTAAAGGGGCTGCTATTGGCGGTGCTGCTGCTGCGGTACTTTCAGGAATTTTTGGCAAGATTGATACCATAGAAGTCTTGGGTGGTGCTGGCGCAGGAGCTTTAGCAGGAGTGTTGCTGGGGAAAAAGAAAGCAGAATTAATTTCCATTGACCCCAACAACGACTTGGATTTGACTTTACTTAGTAGCTTGTCATTGCCCTAAGTATTAGGCGAGTTGAAAAATAAAAGTTACGAGATCTCCTTTGCCTAAAGCAATGCGATCGCCAGTTCTCAATCGATGGCGATTGCCTTTTTGCAGGGGAGCATGGTTAACGTAGGTACCGTTAGAACTGCCTGTATCTTCCACGTAATAAGCATCTCCTTCAATCCTAATATCAGCATGAACCCTTGATACGACCTCGGAATCAGGAAATCCAGAAGCATCAATATCAGGAGGAATTTGACCATTAGGTTTGCCAAAATGAACCACATCTAGATTGTCAGGAATTTCGATGGTGGTGTTGCTTTGTAAATGGAGTAGACTTGCTCTTTGGATCTGTAGCTGGGTTGCTCCAGCGGTGGAAAACGAAGCAAAATTCTGGCTTGCTTTCTGGCTTACTTTGGGAACTGTGACTTTAGGCGCTTCAGATTGGGCAGCAGGGTTAATCTCTTGCGTATTTTCTCTCCCTTGCGATTCTGGGGCTGAAGTTTCCTGATCTAAATCTAAATTTGGTGTCGTCGGGGCATAAGGCGTAACATCTTCGTTGGCAGAACTTGGTACGACTCCGACAAAATCCGTATCAGGAGCATCGGCAGCAAAATCCGTGTTAGCAGGGGATTCAACTTCAGGGTAACCCCTGGGTAATTCTGAAGCCTGAGCCATGGTTAAACTTTCTGGATCATCTTGACCATCCTGATCGTCCCAAGGACTCTGAATTGGTGAAGAAATGGCAGTTTCTGGGAGTATATCCCCACTACCTCCCGGCAAAGGCAGTTCCTCTGGCAGAGAGACTTCTGCTCTGGGGATGTTCGGTGCTGAGCCAAAAGTAGTTTCCTCTGAAGGAGTGGCGACAGGAGAATTTTCTGCTTGCAAATTAAAGCCACATTGACCACAAAAAGTAGCATCGGTTTGCACTGAAGCTCCACAATTAGGACAGCCAGTGGTAGCTGGTAAAGGAGTATAACAATTTTCGCATTGCAGAGATCCTTCAGGATTTTGATGGTTGCAACTAGGGCAAGTAATCATAAGGGTTTTAGAAGTAACTATTACACTACTAACGACATAGGTATTTTTTTACCTCACTATACTACCGTGAAGGTTCGGGTTGGTGAAAATTACCCAGGGAAAGTGTATTGATTTGATAAAGCTGGAATTTAGAGCTTGTCAAGCTTAGGTTAATAATTCTGCTGCTGCTGCTTGGTCTAAGAGCCACAATAATTTTCCCTGGGGTTGAATTAAACGGGAAGGATATTGGTTGTCGTCTCCTTGAGCAGCAAAAATTTCTTTCAGGGCAGGACGTTTACTGGCTCCTGCCACCATGAACAAAACGTAGTTTGCCTGATTGATCAGGGGAACGGAGAAGGTTATACGCGGTTGACCGTCTTTATTACCGATGGTGATTAAGCGATCGCTTACTGCTAAAGCGTCGGTGTGGGGAAACAAGGAAGCTGTATGTCCATCGTCTCCCATCCCCAAAAGAATTAGATCAAAAGTGGGAACTCCAGAGGATTGCTGGAAAAACTCTCTCAATTCAGCTTCATGGCGTTGAGCATCTTGTTGAGGATCTTCCCCCTGAGTATTCATCGGGTGAATATTAGCTTCAGGAATCTCG
>JBEANW010000288.1:0-5092 GCA_041165225.1 Cyanobacteriota bacterium
AATCTCCTCATCATCTTCGCCACTGTCGAGGGTTAGAATTTGATCCTCTTCAATGGGGGGCAACTCTCCCGTAGCTGTTAGGGTGTAGGCGGTGTGATGGAGATAAAGATTTTGTTCCGCTAACACTGCTTTGGCATTATCAAAAATTTCGGCGATCGCCTCTTCATCATCCAACATCGCTGCTTCCACTTCATCTTCACTATCCTGATTAATAGTCATGATGATGACGGGAATATCCACAGGCACTAGTAATAAGTAGGTTAGATCATCTGCTTCCAAAGACTGTTCAATGTAGCAAGGGAGCGATCGCCCATCCTCATCAACAATTGTCAGAGTTTCCTCGTCATATTGTTCGTGTTGGTTAAACCCAGATGATGGCATAATTTTTCAGCTTCAAAAACTTTCGCTAACTAATAAACCTACAATTCGCTTCAAGATAGGCTAAAAGCCTAATTAATATAAGCTAATTAATGGATTTACATCAGAATACAGAATACCATTTTTTCACCAGCAAATAACGAGTTAGTTAGAAAACAAGGAAACAGTCAACCTCATTAACCAGCTAATAAGGGAAGTCCGATTAAATAAACATCTAATGCCCTAAAGGATTCACTAAAGTACTAGCCCTAAAGGATTAGCTTCGCGTCCTCCTTACGTCCTAAAGGACGACGCGAAGCTAGTGCTTTAGCATACCGCTCCGCATATCGCGTCCTTCGCGTCGCCCTAAAGGGTATATCCCCAGACCGAACTCCAAACTCTAAACATACTTAATATATTCATAAACAGCGAGATACTGACTGCCCGCCGCCTTCCAAGAATAGTCATATTCCATGCCTTGCTGGACTAATTGCTCAAACTCCTTGGGATACTCATAATATAGCCCGATCGCTCTTTCCATAGCCGACTCTAAAGCTGCATTATCCATCTGATAGAAGACATAGCCATTGCGTTTTTCGGGGGCATGGTCGAGGTCGTAGTCGCGATCGAATACGGTACTGAGCAACCCACCTACTCCCCTCACAATGGGTACAGTGCCATATTTGAGACTGATTAACTGAGTTAAGCCACAGGGTTCAAAGTTACTGGGAACAACGATCATATCGGCTCCCGCATAGATAAGATGGGCTAATTCTTCATCAAAGCCAATTTCTAGATGTACGTCAGGATTATTGTTGAGGAAGTATTTTTCGTGGAGGAATTTGCTATTAACTTCTGAAGATGTTCCTGAGCCTAGCAGCACATATTGAGCATTATGCTGAAGGGCATAGTAAATCGAGTGATGTACCAGATGTACTCCTTTTTGATCGTCTAGGCGACCAATATAGGCAATGAGCGGCTTGTCTGATTCTTGGAGCAGTAGTCTTTGACGCAAGGCTTGTTTGTCTTTCGCTTTATCCTCTAATTTGTCTATGTTGTAGTTAGCGGGAATCAGTTTATCGGTGTCGGGATTCCAGAAATTGTAGTCAACCCCATTGAGGATACCGCTAAATTTATCTTGATGGATTTCTAAGGTATGACCTAAGCCATAGCCCACATCAGTAAAACGAGCTTCCCAAGCGTGGTGGGGGGAAACGGTATTAACGTAATTTGAATAGACAATCCCACCTTTCATCAAGTTAAGCGCAAAGGGATTGAAGTTGTCCTGGAGGCGAGAATAATCAAAGTAGTATTCTGGTCGATTTAAACCCGTCGCTGCTAGAATTTCGTTGCCACAGCTACCTTGATGTCGGAAGTTATGGATTGTATAACAAACTCGTTGGCGCTCCATCCCGTAGTATTGGTACATTTCGTAGAGCATTACGGGAATTAAGCCAGTTTGCCAGTCATGACAATGGATAATATCAGGGCGCTTGTTGCTTTTGAGCAAAAATTCCATTGCTGCCTTACTAAAGAAAGCAAATCGCATGGGATCATCATGGCTGCCATAGACATGACCACGGTCGAAAAATTGATCCTGGCTTTTTGGTTGGATAAAGAAGCAAACTCTACCATGAACCCAACCACAGAAAATATCACACTTGATTTCTCCACCGTACCAAGGCACCTCCAGATCGTGATAGGCATCATGCAACCCCCAGATATGGTCATATCTCATACAGTCATACATGGGTAGAATTAGCTCGACACAATGCCCCCGCTCGTCTAATTCTCGGCTCAATCCGTAAACCACATCCCCTAAACCGCCAGCTTTGATCACAGGAGCGCATTCGGAGGCTATTTGCACGATGTACATGGATTATTCCTCTCTTAATAAAACTTTATAATTATCTGTTTTATTTAAGATTTTAGAACACAAAGTCAATTTACGCGGGTTTGATGGCAAAAAAGCTAAAAATGTTATCTCAATACATGGGCTTCGCCCTAGCTATTAGCCATCAGCTTTTAGCTATTAGCTGCAATCAAATAGAGTCTTAAACTCAACCCGATTGTAGGCATTGCACAGACAATGGGGTCTTATGCCCAATTACGCTTTTAACAGTTACACCTAGGCTAAAGACTAAAAGCTAAAAGCTTTTTAATTAACAAGATTATTTAGAGAGCAATTTTTGCAGGCAAATAGGGAAAAATAAATCCAGTTAATTTAGCTTCAATAGTTTGAGGTCAAGAGAAAATTAATGAGTGATCAGGCGGATGTTCGTGAAGAATTTTTAGTTCTCTCAATACCTGTGATAGAACATAAAGATTGAAAGTATTGCTGGCTGTGTTCAAGCTTGTGCTTGAATTTGTCCACGGTGAACAGGTTTTATTTGTACCAAGTTACTAGACGTTGAAATATTTCAGGCGATCCCGCAGGGTATATCCGCAGGTGTATCCTCCTTCGAGGACGTAGTCCTTTAGGACACCCATTCGGGTGCAAGGGCTTGGAGCCTAATCGCCATCATCTATCTATAATTAATTAGCAGGAAAGTAATTTAATGTTTAAGTCTAAAGTCAAACAACGTCCCATGTTTACTCCCCGCCGACGAGCTAAACGACGCTTTTCTTTGTTGGGGGCGATCGCTACTGTCGGGCTATTACTCTTATCTTTGGAGCTATTGACGCGCATTTTTATCGATCTGGCTGGGGATCAAACTAAGCTTGCCCAAGCAGAAGAGACGTCCAATCCAATGGAGTCCTATAAATTAGATTTTAAAGCGTCAGATCGGGATAATCAAGCTAAAAATAATGCTAAAACTAAAGCCTCAGAATTCTTGCTGGCTAAGAGCAGTATGTCGGGGGGATATAATCTGGTAGAAAATCAACAGCATAAATTTTGGCAGATTAATGACCAAGGATTTCGCGATCGCGATGAAGTTCCCCTTGTTAAGCCCAAAAATGAAATTAGAATTTTCTTGTTGGGTAATTCCACTGCCTTTGGTTATGGTAGCTCCAGTAACTCGAAAACTATTAGTGATCAGTTAGAAACTCGTCTGCAAAAACGTCTTCAGCAGCAGCAAGCTACTCCCAAAATCTATCAATCCGAACTGCCTCCTACGGATAAAGTTGAACTGCAAAAGTATTTAACCAAGCCGCCCAAAATTAAATCTGGCAATTACCGTATCATTAATGCTGCCGTTCCTGGCTATGCTTCGGGGAATGAGTTAGCACAGATTGCCCTCCAGGTGCTGAAATACCAGCCTGATTTAATTGTCATGCTAGACGGCTACGAAGACTTGATGCTGCCAAGCGATCGCAAAGCGACCTCAATTCCCGCGAGTAAAGTTGCTCCAGAGGAGAAATTGGATAGCCTAGGTGCTTACCTCGATAAAATGATTGAACCCGTCTTAAAAGAGAGTTATGTGGCGAAGGTAACTGCTAAATATTGGGACAAGTCACAGCCAGAAGCTGTTCAAGCAGATTTTTTGCTAGATGAGCAAACCTCAAGCCTCACCAAGCATCTACCCCAAAATCCCCCAGAACTGGAAAAAAGAATCGCTCGGTATTTGGAAAATCAAAAACAAATTCTGAATCTGAGTAGCGCGGCTAAAGTCCCCGTATTACTAGCCATCCAGCCAGAAATTACAGGCAGAAATCCCAGTAAACTGACCGCCAAAGAAGGGCAAATTATTACAGAATTAGGTAGAACCTACATTGAAAAAGTAAGAGCAGACTATCCCACATTAACCAAGGCTTCTTTTAAGCTGGCAAAATCCTATCCCAACAATCTGAAAGTATTGAATCTATATAACTTGACAGATAAATATCCTTCTCCCAGTTTTATCGATCCAATTCACCTAAGCGAAGTAGCTAACGAAAAACTAGCAGAACAACTTTACTATGGCATTGCTAGTATGCCCAGAATGCAGCTACCACCCCAGGCAGTTGCAGCACCGCTGGTAACTAAAAATGGGGATTTAGGGATTTAGGGGTTTGGGGGTTTGGGGATTTAGGGGAACTCCGAACTCGACGCGAAGGACGCGATATGCGGAGCGGTATGCTAAAGCACTAGCTTCGCGTCGTCCTTTAGGACGTAAGGAGCTAATCCTTTAGGGCTAATCCTTTAGGGCGAACTCCGAATTCCTAACTCCGAATTCCGAACTCTATTCACTAATAATCGCTGTTCTATTTGCAGATATAGACTTGGCTTCAATAAAGATATTTTGAATCTCTGAGTGTTGGGTTCTGATGGAAGTCTCTAGACGTTCAACAGCGATCGCTAATTCTTCAGTTTCCAAATCATCGATAAACTTGATTTCTAGGTTGAGTAAAATTTCTTGTGGTCCAAAATGCAGGGTGAGAACTTTCATTACCTTCTCTACCGAAGGATCATTATTAGTAATTTTTCTAATGCTGGCTACAGTTTCCGCCGTTGCCCCTTCGCCAATTAATAAACCTTTGCTTTCGATTGCCAGTAACAATGCCACTCCGCACAAAATTACCCCAATGACAATGGAAGCCACTCCATCTAAATAAATATTCCCTAACAAATGTCCGCTCAACACCCCTAAAAAGGCGACAAATAAGCCAATTAAAGCCGCGCTATCCTCAATCAAAATCGTAAATATAGTCGGGTCTTTACTGGCACGAAGTGCTTTCCAGAAGCTGTCTTCGTTTTTACTTGCCAAAAACTGCTGTAGCGCCACATTCCAGGAATAACCTTCAAATATTACCG
>JBEANW010000289.1:0-4483 GCA_041165225.1 Cyanobacteriota bacterium
CTCCCTGATCGCGGCTAGCAAGCACACGACGACGTTGGTAAGGTACGATATCGTAACCAAAGTTGTCCATGTATTCGTCACTGTCTAGCAGTTCATCAACGAAACCTTCGATACCTTTAGTCGCTACTTTAATTGACCAAGCAATCTTTTCTCTTTCGTTATAAACATCACGGCCTAAGACTCTTTGGACGCATT
Organism: Cyanobacteriota bacterium; assembly: GCA_041165225.1. Classification (GTDB taxonomy): domain Bacteria; phylum Cyanobacteriota; class Cyanobacteriia; order Cyanobacteriales; family Xenococcaceae; genus Waterburya. The sequence continues at coordinate 196 of JBEANW010000289.1, forward strand.
GTTCGACGAAGCGATAGTTGCTGTTCTTAACGTAGAAGCTATTGTAAAAAGTTTCTGAAAGTAGAAGTCCTCGAATAAAGTCACGCACAGTAATTTGACCGTTACGTAACTGAGATTCTAAAAATCTTTCTCGATCTGCACGAAAAGCATGGAAAAATATCTGACGATAAGCTACTTCGATCAGATCGTTCATCTCAGACAAAGAAAGCAAGTTCTCTGCTGAATAAATTCTGGGTTGATCATCTCCGCCAATATCGTATCCTGAGACACGACCATTTTGAGAGCTGGGCTTATAACCCAATAAAGGAATAGACAAGTCAAAACCTCCGTCCGCCTATTGTAAATTATGTTAAAAATCTTAGTCCCAATCATACGTTAGACAGGGGTATCAAATAAACAACAGTAACAAAATATTACAGAGTTAGTAGATAGGCATAGTTGACTTGCTGAGACTACACGATTTACGGAAAACTTAGGGATATAGGGGTTTAGGGTTTTAGAGGGAGGCAAGTAGACCTTCTGCTGCTGCCAGTAATTCTTTGTGAATGTCTTTTAAGTCTTCTCGGTTATTCAGATAAGTAGTTAATGCTTCCAGGGGATTTAAAGTATTGCCAACTCCCAATTCTGGTAAACGAGGGCGGGCTAACTGACTGATTAATTCGGGGCGGATACTGTGGCTGTGAGCCGATTGTAAGGCGCGGTCGAGGGCGGAAGTATTGATTAAATCTAGCTGTGGCGATCGCAATTTATAGATCAAGCGAACTACTTTTTCGGTAATATCCTGTTTGGCGATCGCTTCTAACACCGCTTCTAAGGGTTCTTCTGCTTGAGATATATCAACTTCAATCGTGACGAAAGGACGAGCAGGCAACGTACAAAATTCCCACTCTGCTTGACCAGATTCGACTTCTACCAAGATATAGCCCTTGTCTTCTTTTTCTTCCCCAAAGTCTACCCGTTCAATACTGCCTGGATAGATTACAGGAGGATCGTTACTGGGGTTGAGGTTTTGATGTTTATGGACATGACCTAAAGCTACGTAGTCAAATTCTGCGCGAATTAGCATCGACATGGGAATCGTAAAGCCTTTCCCAACGGCGAGAAACTTCTCAGCACCCACAGTAGCGCGATCTGCCATTAAATGAGCTAGTAAAACCGTGGGCAAATCAGGATCAAGACGACGTATTTCTGCTTCTATTACAGGCTGTAGTTTTTGAACCAGCATCTCGTTGACTTCGGGTAAAGCTAATCCTTCAGTTTCGGGACGAGTCAAGAGGGTAGAGCGATTTAACCAAGGGAGGGTAATTACCTGCACCCCACCGTTTGGGGTATTTATATGATGAGTGTCGATGGTATCGCCGACAATAAACCCAGGTACTACTAGAGTACGGTAGATTGATAAACTAGCTCCACCATTGCCTTGAGAATGCTGATCGTGATTACCTACCAACAGAATTGCTGGAATGTTCGCATCCGCTAAACGGCGGAACTGGGTGGCAAAAGCTTCCTGGACATAGGGGGGAGGAGTGGCATCAGGGAAAGCATCCCCACCAAATAAGACTAAATCTACAGGTTCAGCGATCGCCCGATCAATACAAATCTTGAGGCTCTGCACAAAGTCTTCTAGCCTTGAATTGATGCCCGTTTCAGGATTAACTTTGCCGTGAGAAAACCCACTGCCTAGATGAATGTCCGATAGGTGCAGAATTTTTATCATGATTAGTTCGGAGTTCGGAGTTCGGAGTTCGGAATTCGGAGTTCGGAATTCGGAGTTTTTCTGAATTACATTCTTAAATCAGTGATGCTGTTTTGGGAATCATAGATCTAAAGCTGGATTACTGGTCAATTTAATCAGCTTACTTTAGTTCTAATTGGGATTCAATCAAATGGCTTTTTTATATACGTTACTGTCGATGCTGATCGTTACTTTACTGTTAGCTGGTATTGTTTTTATGGTTGGGGTGAGAATTTATAACGGCTTAGTTCATCTGAAAAATCAGGTTAGTCAATCCTTTGCTACCGTTGATGTTCTCCTCAAAAAAAGGTGGGACTTGATTCCGAATTTAGTGGCGGTAGTTAAAAGTCACATGCAGTTTGAGCAGAAAACCTTGGCAGAGATTACCAGATTGCGATCGCAAGTTATGGCTGGTGGGATCAGTAATGACCAAAGACTTACTCTAGAGAATCAAATCTCTCGCACGATGGGTAATGTCGTGGCGCTAATTGAAAATTATCCTGAGCTTAAATCTGATCAGCATGTCACTCAATTGCTCGAATCTCTCAACGAAACCGAAGAACAAATTTCCGCAGCCAGACGTTTTTATAACAGCGCCGTAACAGAATATAACAACGCTCTCGAAATGTTTCCCAGTAATTTGGTGGCTAGTTATCTGCGCTATCAAGCCAAAGAATTGTTCGTCACTCCTGCGGAGGAGAGAAATAACGTCAATGTGGGGGAATTGTTGAATTAGTCTTCCCTTTCCCCTTTCCCTTCTTACGAAGTTTGCTCAACGGGGGGAACCCCCGCAACGCAACTTCGCTCTTTCCCCTTCCCCCTTTCTTACCTGTGGATAAATCCCTATCACTCCCAGAAATAGATCGTCTGTATCTTCAAGGCGATCGCAATTTGCATCAGCAAAAATTTCCCGCTGCCATCAAGATTTTTGAGCAACTGTTAGAGATCGTCGATCCTAGTAGTCGCTTGTATTTTGATGTTCAACGGGGTTTAATCAAAGCCTATCAGCAGAATCAAGAGTTGGATCAAGCGATCGCTCTATGTCAGTCTGTAGCGGATAGCGATATTGCTAGTACTGCCTTGTGGGGACAACATTTTTTAGCGGTTTTGTCTCCCGATTTTCTAGCACCTGTGGATAGTCAGCCTGAAGAGTCTGCCCCCGAAGTCATTCCTGCGCCGCCAATTAAGCCGAAAACCCTAGCTCAGTTTAAACAGTACTGTGAAGAGCATCTGTTAGAGAAACTTCAAGCTTTAGAACACAAAAGAAAATACACTCTCAAGACGATTTTTGCTTCAGGTATTATTTTTCTAATTATTACTTGGTGTTGCTGTTGGGCATTGTCTATCTGGTTAAACAGCAATGTTTCTTTCTCGTTTTATGTTCTGTGCTTATCGGTTACTATTTCCATCTGGGTAATTTTTTGCCGTGGCGCTATTCACAACTACAAGATTGGTTTCAAGGGCAATATTATTGAAAGTATTGTCGATTTTATTGGGGATGGCGATCATCTTCATTATGCTGCCCATCTGTTTTTGGAAAATAAACGTCAAACTATCCTTGCTCTCACCCGTAGTCAGATTTTGCGGGATGAACTACAAGAACCCGACTATCTAGAACAGGAAGATTGTGTTTACGGTACGATTGGCAACACTAATATTTTCTTTGCCGAAATTCTGGCAGAAAAAAGAACAGGGGGACATTTGGACGAATTTGCGAGGGAGGTCTATGATCGTAAATCGGTATTGTTCCAGGGTTTGTTTTTTGAAGCCAAGTTTGCCAAGAATTTTGGCAGTCGTACTTTTGTGATGCCCAATGATTTCCAGGGAAGAATTACACCGTTCCATAGTTGGCGCGGAGATCTGATTAAGCTGGAAGATCCTGAATTTGACGAGATGTTTCGAGTTTACGGGGATAGCCAACTGGAATCCCGCTATATTCTCTCGACTAACTTGATGAGTCGTTTAGTAGAGTTCAACCAAAAAGCTGGGCGTAAAGTATATCTTTCTTTTGTCGAGGGCTTTCTGTATATTGCCATTCCCTACCGTCACAATCTCTTTGAACCCAGATTGTTTAAAAGCATGATGTCTTTTACTCCTTTAAAAGAGTATTTTCAAGATTTACAGTTGATGATCGGCATCGTTGAAGATTTGAATCTAAATCGTCGTATTTGGGGATAGCCCTCTTTTATCACTTTCCGAAAACTAATATAGCGTTTACCTTTAATGTCAAAAGAAGGCTGGCACTCTACCCGATAGGGTGAGTGTCCAGACGGGGCTTTTAAAGTGCGGAACTAAATTCCGCACACAGCCCCTCATGAATTTTGACCAATAAACAAACGTGCGACAGCACACCTTATGGTAAAATAATCTCATAAAATATTTTGGATATTGGTCTTGTTCGTACTTGAAGCCAAACTCAGAGGTTCTACAAAACAGTTTGCGGTCATTGATGAAATGATTCGCACCGCTGGTTTTGTCAGAAATAGTTGTATTCGACACTGGATGGATAATCGCGGTGTCGGACAATATAACCTGTCTGCCCTATGTGCTGTG
>JBEANW010000290.1:0-2568 GCA_041165225.1 Cyanobacteriota bacterium
CTTCGCATATCGCTCTCGACAGAAACCGCCAAGACCGTCCTAAAGGATTCCCTAAAGGGTACACCTTCGGATAAGCTTCGCGTCCGCTGCTTCCCCTTTCCCTTTTCCCCACCTAAATCATTCCATGGAGAAACTAATCGAATTCCCATCAAGTTAGCAATTTAAGTAAAACTTCTCCGATCGCTTTACAGCCCACCGCCTTCATTCCAGGGGACATAATATCTCCAGTCCGATAGCCCAAGTCTAAAACCTGGTTAACCGCCTGTTCAATTTCCGTTGCTGCATCAGGCTCATCCAAACCGTACCGTAGCATCATCGCTGCACTCAAAACCTGCGCTAGAGGATTAGCTTTATCCTGTCCCGCAATATCAGGGGCGGAACCATGAACAGGCTCGAATACCCCTGGGGTTCCCGCCTCCCCCAAACTAGCAGAAGGTAACATCCCAATACTTCCCGTAAGCATCGCTGCGGCATCGGAGAGAATATCGCCAAACAAATTGCCCGTGACAATGGTGTCAAACTGTTTGGGGGCGCGCACTAGTTGCATGGCGGCATTATCCACATACAGGTGACTTAACTCCACATCAGGATAATCCCCTGCCAATGCGGTAACGCGATCGCGCCATAGTTGCGAGACATCCAACACGTTAGCTTTGTCCACCGAACATAGTTTACCCTTGCGTTTTTGAGCAGTGGCAAAACCGACTTTGGCAATGCGATCGATCTCACTGGCACTATAAGCCATCGTATTAACCCCTCGCTGCTCCCCCGTCTCCGTCGTAAATACTCCCCTGGGTTGTCCGAAGTAGATTCCCCCTGTCAATTCCCTTACCACCATGATATCCACTCCTTCCACTATTTCTCGCTTTAGGGAAGAAGCATCAATTAACTGGGGTAAAATAGTCGCTGGTCGAAGGTTAGCAAATAGTCCCAATCCTGAGCGCATTCCCAGTAAACCCGTTTCGGGACGTTGATGACGAGGCAAATTATCCCACTTATAACCACCGATCGCCGCCAGCAATACCGCATCACTACTACGACAAGCACTCAAAGTTTCTTCTGGGAGGGGTTCCCCTGTAGCATCAATCGCCGCTCCACCAATCAAAGCTTCCGTAAAGCTAAACTCCAAATCGTGTTTGGCAGCGATCGCACCTAATACTTCTACGGCTACAGACATAATTTCGGGGCCAATACCATCCCCAGGCAGTAAAGTAATGCGATGCTGCTTCGTCATAATACTTGAAAATTTACTAAAATTCATTGGCGATAGCTACTAATTTACCATTTGACCGCTATCTCCAATGAGATCAATCTCTGAAGAAGAATTTTTCGAGGTTCTTAGCTTGGTAGCAATCTACTAAAATGGCTAGGTATGTTAGCATATATACCGACTACGGGATGTGGCGCAGCTTGGTAGCGCGCTGCTTTCGGGAAGCAGAGGTCGTGGGTTCAATTCCCGCCATCCCGATACCGCCTTAACGGTTGGTATCCTTGATTTTCACCCATGAACTCTACTTCCCGAAGGTAGAGCGCTACTCAAAACTTACTCAAAAGTAACCATAACAGGAGTCGAAGACGAGAGAAGCGGGTACATACATACCCCAATAATGTACTTGGGTATTCTGAAAACGTTCAACACTTTGTTCAACACTTTTTACCTACGCTTACGTCTATACATTACGCCTATCTTTTTTGAGTAAATTTTGAGTATCAGCTTTAGTCTGTAATTGCCTTAAGGTAGTTAGCAAGTCGTTTAATTGCCAGTCAGTCATAGTAAGTCTAAAGCCTCATCTACTCAGGTTTTTATTGTCTAATTCAGCTTCAAAACAACCTAATCAGCAAGCTGGTTATTATACCTCTTCACCTCCGACAGTAAAGTGTTTCTCCTACGTCGAAAACCTGCGGTCAAGCCTTGACAGTCTTCGGCTTCGAGCCATTTTTATAACCATGCCTGATTAGGTGGGGATTGTGTTCTTTGGAAAACCATAGAAAGTGGTGACATACCAAATTAAATAGTACACAATTACTGCTGTACAAAGAATTGAGGGCGAACCCGTGTCAAGTAACAAAGATAGAGTAGCTTTCTACCTAGAAGATGAAGAAAGAAAATAAGACAGGTGGAAAAGTAAGCATATCCTGTAAGTGTTAAACAAAACGTTTTTGGGGTGACAATCAATGGAATTGAATTATCTTATTGGTTGAAACAGAAAAATAAACAAGCCAAAAAACCGATTTATTTTGCTTTCAGTGAAAAAGATAATATTTACATGAAGAGAAGTAGAAAAAATCAAGAAAGACTCAAGGACTTGCAATTAGTTCCAGGAGTTAAACTCTTGCACAAAAAGGTTTTGGTAAATTCAATTTGTTAGCTTACCATCAGAGAGATTATCGCTTCTCAAAAGTCAAAGAAAGCTGGTTTATTATAACTAATTTATCTGATCCTAATAAAGTAATTAAGCTTTATAAAAAGAGAGCCGGCATCGAAGCTATGTTTCGTGATTATAAAAGTGGAGGTTATAAGCTAGAAGGTAGTAAAGCCAATGTTTTGAGATTAACTAACTTGATTTT
>JBEANW010000291.1:0-5194 GCA_041165225.1 Cyanobacteriota bacterium
ACTATATGGTATCTGACTCCTGGAAGATCTTTTACCCGACCTCCTCGAATGAGAACTACGGAGTGTTCCTGCAAGTTGTGTCCAATTCCTGGACTATATGCTGTGACTTCAAATCCTGAAGTCAAACGAACCCTAGCCACCTTTCTCAAGGCTGAGTTGGGTTTTTTGGGAGTGGTAGTATAGACTCTGGTACATACTCCCCGACGCTGGGGGCATTCTTTGAGAGCAGGAGATTTGGTTTTCTTCTGGGATTTTAATCTTTCGCTACGGATGAGCTGCTGAATAGTGGGCATGAGTTACCGGCTTGTGTGATTTTTAGTCTCCTGAATTGCTTAATGTCAAAAAGATATAGCACAATTGCAGACAAATTCTAATTATAGATTAATTTCTGCCTGTGCGTCAATTTTCAACCAGATTTGGGAAAAGAGATGCCACAGCCACAGTTTTTTTTGCTTTGGGGATTATGGAAACGAAACCCCCCTCCCATTAAGTCTTCGGCGTAGTCCAAGTTTAAGGACTCAATATATTTCCATGACTGGGAATCCACCACCAGAGTAATACCATTGACTTCGAGTAAGCGATCGCTTTCTGCACTCTGAAGCTCATCCAGTTCAACTCTTGATTCAAAGGTCAAATCATAAAAAAAATCCAAGCAACCTCCTGCCTTAACCATCAGTCGGAGAGGGACATCGGTCATTTGTCGATTAAGCTGGATGCGTTTAATTTCCGCTACCGCTGCGGAAGTAATATTAACCATGAAAAAGCCCGTCTTACTAACTTCTATCTTCAGTCATGCTACTGCAAAATCCTAAGACTGGCGATCGCTTCTTCAGACTATAAAGTTTGTAACTCAGGCTTTAAATTCAGGCTTTGGTTAGCTAGCAGAACAATACCCAACTACTGACGAGCATAATCATCGCTGAAGCGAATAATGTCGTCTTCTCCTAAATATTGACCATTTTGGACTTCAATGAGTACCAAATTAATCACCACAGGGTTTTCTAGCCGATGGATAGTGCATTGAGGAACATAAGTGGATTGATTGCTGCCCAGGATCATTTCCTGATCGCCACAGGTAACTTTAGCGGTGCCTGAAACCACAATCCAATGCTCGCTGCGGTGATGGTGCATTTGCAAGCTGAGGCGATGACCAGGATTCACTTCAATACGCTTGATTTTATATCCCGTACCTTCTTCCAGAGTAGTAAAAGAACCCCAAGGACGAATTTCTGTGGCGGCAACTCCTAGTTGAACAGCAGGAGTAAAGGTGGTTTCTGTTAGGTTAGAACTAGTTTTTGTTTTTGTAGATTGGGACATAATTACTTGACTTGGTAATGACAAATATATATACGAACTTAACTTAATTTATATCTATCAGCTTTTGCTCTTGTCACGCTGGCGAAGAGACAACCTACCCAAAAGATAGCAAACAATTGGCTCAAAATTGAAGACCAAACTTTAACAGCAGGCGAATCCACATCTAATCTTCATAATAGGCAAAAAATCCTAATTCTTAAAAGTGTAATGGAACGAGCTTTTTATTGGATGTTAGTTCGGCTACAATAATATGCTATAAATCGAGACGCAAGTTTTCAGCATTTATCATAGATAATCGAATCTGCAAGGTTATTAATTAAACAGATTTAATTTTTGGTCGAAAATTGACTATTTAGCCAGCTCTAGCCCTAAATATTGATCAGATTATTTACTAGATAATCATTTTAGATTTTTGTATATTTATTTTTGAAAGCTTTTAAATCTTAAAATAGTAGCTGGTTGTCTCGATTCAATGCCCACTACCTTTTAATTTAATTAATTTGAGGTGTTTTTAGGTCTACTTTCAACGTATGCACCCCTGCAAATCATGCCAGTGCTAGCTGTATACTTGTATACCGATGCTTTGTCGCCCCCATGAATAGTCTAGAATTCAAGTCCATCTAGCAGAATGACTTTGAAAGGTTCTTGAGGAGTCCCCAGTTTAGCACCGAAAAATTTTAAATAGCACCCATTTGGCAAAAGGTTATCTCTAAAACAATTATTACATCTGTATGAGCGAGCAAGAAATGAACTTCCTAAATAGCGACAAGAATGAATCTGATCTATCTCAGCAAAATTTTGCTGCCAAGCCTTTTCAGGGTCAAAAATGGTTAGTCGAGGAGAGAGATGCTTGTGGAGTAGGTTTTATTGCCTATCAAGATGGTCGTCAGAGTAATAAAATTGTGAGACAAGCTTTAAAAGCTTTGGGATGTATGGAGCATCGGGGAGGATGCAGTGCCGATCGCGATTCGGGTGACGGCGCAGGTATTATGACGGCTTTGCCTACCAAGATTCTGGAGGATTGGTTCACTCAAAATAATCTGGTTCAACCCCAGCCAGAGGCGTGGGGCGTGGGGATGGTATTTCTACCTCAAGGAACAGAGCAAATTGTTGCCTCAAAGCAATATGTAGAGAAGATCGTGGCAGAGGAAGGTTTGCAGGTACTGGGCTGGCGAGAAGTGCCAGTAGCGCCTGAAGTATTAGGAGTCCAAGCCAGGGACAATCAGCCTCACATCGAGCAGATCATGGTTAGTTCCCCTGATGGTCTAACGGGAGATGCTTTAGAGCGGAAACTATACATTGCGCGATCGCGAGTGGGCAAAAAACTCGCCGATGATTTTTATATTTGTTCTTTTTCCTGTCGAACGATTGTCTATAAAGGCATGGTGCGTTCGGTGGTTTTAGGGGAATTCTATCAAGATCTGATTAACCCAGATTATGAAAGTACCTTTGCGGTGTATCATCGTCGCTTCAGTACTAACACGATGCCCAAATGGCCTTTTGCTCAACCCATGCGGATTTTAGGTCACAACGGTGAAATTAATACCCTCCTGGGGAACATCAACTGGATGTCTAACCGAGAGAAGGAATTAATCGCCAACACTGATGCTAATTTGCCTGGCTGGACTCATGAGGAGATTGAGGGACTGACTCCCATTGTGAACAACGATAACAGTGATTCCTATAATCTAGATAGTGCGATGGAATTGCTCGTGCGGACGGGGCGCAGCGTTACCGAGGCGGCGATGATTCTCGTGCCAGAAGCCTATCAAAATCAACCTTCCTTGGCAAAGTATCCTGAAATCGTGGACTTTTATGAATATCACAGTGGACAACAAGAACCTTGGGATGGCCCTGCTCTCCTCGTATTTAGTGATGGCAAAACCGTAGGGGCAACCTTGGATCGCAATGGTTTACGTCCTGCTCGCTACACCATTACTAAAGATGGCTATGTGGTGGTCGGTTCAGAAACAGGGGTGGTGGATCTACCTGATGAGGAGATCGTCGAAAAAGGTCGCCTTGGCCCTGGGCAAACTATCGTCGTTGACCTACAAACTAAAGAAATCTTGCGTAATTGGGAAATTAAACAGCGAGTTGCCCAAGCAAATCCTTATGGAGATTGGATCAAGCAGCATCGTCGCAGCATTTCTACCCAAAAATTTGCCACGGAAAACTTATTAACTCCAGAACAATTATTGAGTTATCAAACTGCTTTTGGCTATACCGCCGAAGACGTTGAGTTGATTATTCAGTCTATGGCAATCGATGGTAAAGAGCCAACCTTCTGTATGGGGGATGATATTCCCTTGGCAGTGCTGTCCGATAAGCCAAGACTTCTCTATGACTACTTCAAACAAAGATTTGCTCAAGTCACTAACCCTGCGATCGATCCCCTGCGGGAGAGCTTAGTGATGTCTTTGTCGATGCAGCTGGGGGCGAAAGGCAACATTCTCAATCTGAAGGCGGAAGATGCCAAATTACTGAAATTAGAATCTCCCGTTTTGAATAGTGAAGAATTAACAGCCATCAAGTCTGCTGAATTTAAAACCCAAACTATCTCCACCCTGTATCAGATTGCTACTGGCCCTGATGGTCTAAAAGAGGCAGTCACTAAATTATGTGAAGCTGCCACTGCTGCGGTCACAGCAGGAGTAGAGATCATTGTGTTGAGCGATCGCCCGGGAGCAGCCAATATCAGCACGGAATATAGCTATATTCCGCCCCTGTTGGCAGTGGGAGCAGTACATCATCATCTGATTAATCAGGGGCTGCGGTTGCGAACTTCCTTGGTGGTGGATACTGCTCAATGTTGGAGTACTCACCATTTTGCTTGCCTCATTGGTTATGGTGCTTCGGCGGTATGTCCTTACTTGACTTTAGAAAGTGTGCGTCAGTGGTGGCAAAATCCCAAAACGCAAAAACTAATGGCAAATGAGCGTATTGGGGCTGTTAGCCTGGAAAAAGCCCAGCAAAACTATCGTCAGTCGATTGAAGCAGGAATACTGAAGATTCTCTCGAAAATGGGAATTTCTCTGTTGTCCTCCTATCATGGAGCGCAGATCTTTGAAGCTTTGGGTCTAGGCATGGATTTAGTGAATCTGGCTTTTGCGGGAACCACCTCTCGTTTAGGGGGGTTAACAGTGGCGGAATTAGCTCAAGAAGTAATTGCCTTCCATCACAAAGCTTTTCCTGAACTGTTGGAGAAGAAGCTGGAAAATTACGGCTTTGTTAAGTACAAAAAAGGTGGCGAGTATCACATGAACTCCCCCGAAATGTCCAAAGCTTTGCACAAGGCAGTAGAAAGCAAAGATTACGACCATTACGAGCTTTATAAACAGCACCTTCACGGTAGACCAGCAACGGCGCTACGGGATTTATTGGATTTCAAAAGCGATCGCCCATCAATTCCCCTAGAAGAAGTAGAATCCGTCACCAGCATTTTTAAACGCTTTTGTACTGGGGGGATGTCCTTGGGTTCCCTCTCTCGTGAAGCTCACGAAACCCTGGCTGTAGCAATGAATCGCATTGGTGGCAAGTCTAACTCTGGAGAAGGGGGCGAAGACACCATCCGCTTTAAAGTGCTAGATGACGTGGGAGCCGATGGCAAATCCCCCACCTTGCCCCACCTCAATGGCTTGCTTAATGGGGACACTGCAAGTTCAGCCATCAAACAGGTGGCATCAGGGCGCTTTGGGGTAACGCCAGAATATCTCATGAGCGCCCAGCAGCTAGAAATCAAGCTGGCTCAAGGAGCAAAACCAGGGGAAGGGGGACAACTTCCAGGGAAAAAGGTTAGTCCTTATATTGCTTCTCTGCGACGCTCGAAACCAGGGGTAACTTTAATTTCTCCGCCCCCCCATCACGATATCTATTCCAT
>JBEANW010000292.1:0-3818 GCA_041165225.1 Cyanobacteriota bacterium
AACCGATTTAGTAGATGAAGCAACCTTAATCAAAGTCAAAAGCTGGCTGAAGGCGGAATTACAGCCAGAGGTAAAGATTGTAACGGTGAAAGATGGTTCTATTAGTCCCGATCTTCTTTTAGGATTCAATGCTGCGGTGGAGGATGACCTAGATAACCGTCATTCCCACCATGACCACGAGGAAGAACATGACCATGATGAGGAGATTAATTCCATTGAATTAATCTTAGACCAGTCCTTTGAGCCTGAAGTCTTAATCCAACAACTTAAAGAACTGCTGACAGAACAGGAAATCTATCGTGTTAAGGGTTTTGTTAACGTAGCTCATAAACCAATGCGCTTAGTCTTGCAAGGGGTTGGTCATCGCTTTGATACTTTTTACGATCGCCTGTGGACAGCGGATGAATCTCGACAGACTAAATTAGTCCTCATTGGACATGACCTAAACCGCCAGGTCATTGAATCTAAGCTAGTTAAACCAAAAACCTTAGCCTAATATTAAGTCTCGTAATTTTCTCTTAACTGATGTTTTTCTTTCTCTTGCCGACTTTACGCTAAAATTCTCCTAGCCAAGACAGATAAAATAGTTGCGAGTCGAAAATTTCCGCTAGAATTACGGTGGAGTAAACTTGTAGTCTATTCTGTTAACGGCTGATAATATCTCAGGAAACATCATGAACATTAAAATATTAGCTGGTGTGTTTGCTGGACTAGGGGTAATGATTGGTAGCGCGATCGCCCCTCCTGCCACAGCAGAAACCAAAAATATTAATACTTACTATTGCGCCCAACTCAACGGCAGTTGGAACACCTTTGTTAATACCCCCAGAGGCAGAGTAAAACTGATCAACTGGGCAAATCAATTTTCTCCTGATTGGACACCCCAAAAAAGATGTTCAGAAGTATCTGGTAGATTCCAGAAATTCCTCGATCAAGGTAATTTGAAGTTTATCCGCACAGGAAATGTCAACAATTTGCCAGTGTTGTGTGTAGCCAATGCTCGCGGTGGTGATTGTCCCGACGACAATGTGCTGGTTACCTTGAAGCCAGAAACCGATCCCGAAGGAGTATTGATTAAGTTGGTAGATTTCCGTCGTAGCGTTAGTGGAGAAGTTCTAACCCTCAGTGCGGATGATGCAGGATTCTATTCTGACGGCGAATTTTATGTTGATATGGGTAAATTCCTCGAAAGAGTTCCCGTAGAAAATTAAGCTTGTCCATCAGCTCTTTAAACTGTTAAATACTTACTCCTAGATTTATTAATGAATGAAATGGCCACCCAGTAGGGGTTATCAAAACCAAGACATCCAGGGAAATAGCTACCTTAACCGTTCTATTTCCTTTTCCACATCCCAAGCAGCCAAGATAATTTTTTGTTTTATCTGTACTGGGATGTTTTTGTCTGGAGATGGCGATCGCCTAAAAAAGACTGTCGTCACAGCTTCTCCCCAGCAGTTGGCGCACAAGATCACCCAGGTGGCAGCAGATGTTAGCGTCAGAATTTTGAACCAAGATTTTTTGGGTTCTGGCTTCATTGTTCAGCGAACCGATCATGAATACTTTGTAATTACTAACCAACATGTTCTGCGGGCAGGGGAATCTCCCTACAGTGTCGAAACTGCTGACGGCAGTACCTATACCGCAGAAGTGGTAACGGAGACGGCTGTGTCCAAAGATCAATACGATCTGGCTATCCTCAAGTTTAAAGCCGATACTGAATATCAAACGGCAACATTGGGCAATTCTTGGCGGCTAGAGGTAGGAGAAGCGGTTTTTGCAGCGGGCTTTCCTGCTCAAGATAGCAGCTTTCCCCAAACCTCCTCGATATTTGCTCAATCTCGTCCCCCCAGCACCAGAAAATTAACTTTAAAATCAGGCAGGGTAGCAATTATTCTCAACCAAGCTTTAGCTGAAGGCTACCAGATTGGCTATACTAACGATGTCAAAAAAGGCATGAGTGGTGGCCCACTATTCAATGCTCAAGGGGAAGTCATCGGAGTCAACGGCAAGCACGCTTATCCCCTGTGGGAATCTCCAGAAATTTATCAAGATGGCTCAGAACCATGTCCCGCTTTACAGGACTTAATTACCCGCTTGAGCCTAGCGATTCCCATTGAAAAGACGATCAATCTAACGACCCAGTTCAACTCTTTAAAGTCATCCATTGAACTAGAATATCCGACTCCTCAAGCCAATTTATCAGCAGCAGAAGCGCAATTAATTGCCAAAATGCGAGCCGAAGCCGAAAAAACCCAGTTAGAATGCCGTAGCGAAGATAATCCGACCTTACGGTTTTGAAAGTCAGTTAGTTTTACTGCGCTTTTCACATGAATAAACCACAATGATTAGATTACAAAAAGCTAATAGCTAATAGCTAAAAGCTAATAGCTAGGCAAAAGCCCTCATATGCCAAAACGATAACCTTTACCGTAGATAGTATGAATCAATTGAGCCTCTTGTTCAATTTCAATCTTGCGTCGCAATAATCTGACTAATGCTGCCAACACATTACTACTAGGTTGTTCCTCTGCCTGCCAAAGATGACTATAGATTTCTTCGTGGGTTAATAGTTGGTCGGGGTGCTGCATAAAGTAGGTTAGTAGCTGAATTTCTTTTTCCGAGAGGTCGATCGCTTGATCTTGTCGATATACCATCTGATTATCCAGATCCAATTCCAGATCTGCTACTTTTAGGCGATCGCTACTAAGGTTTTCGAGAGTTGAACGCCGTAATAAAGCCCGCACTCTAGCAAGTAGCTCCCTTAGTTCAAAGGGCTTAACTAGATAGTCATCTGCTCCCGCATCCAAACCATCCACGCGATCGTCTATGGTATCTTTAGCAGTTAAAAATAAGACAGGGGTGGCAATAAGTTGCGATCGCACAGAGCGACAGATTTCAATCCCCGATTGATAAGGCAACATCCAGTCCAGAATCAGTAGATCGTAGGAATTTTGCAACGCCAAATTCATGCCTGCTGCACCATTATTAGCAATATCTACCTGATAGCCTTCCTGTAACAAAATTCGACTTAAAGGATCGCTTAATTCAGTTTCATCATCCACCAAAAGAATTTTCATTTCTATTGTTTGTGTAAGGTGGTTTTTAGTTCTTAGCTTACAGCTTAAAGCTTAAAATATAGAGATTAGGAATTATAAACAACTAACAATAGTTTGATTATGCAATATCGGCGCTTTGGTCGTACAGAGTTACAGATGCCCATTTTTTCCTGTGGAGGCATGAGATATCAATATAAATGGCAGGATCTACCCCAATCTGACATACCCGAAGCCAATCAGCGTAATCTAGAAGCCACTATTCGTCGCGCATTTGAGCTAGGCATCAATCATATCGAAACCGCCAGGGGTTATGGTAGTTCGGAGATGCAATTGGGACAAATTTTACCCCAGCTACCAAGGGAGCAACTAATCTTTCAAACTAAAGTCTCTCCCCAAAAAGATCCTCTAGATTTCCGTCGTCAATTTCAACAGTCCTTAAAATTCTGTCAACTAGATTATGTCGATCTTTTAGGCATCCACGGTATCAACAATGAGGAAACCTTCCACAATACTATGCGTCCTGGGGGTTGTCTCGATGAAGCTAAAAAACTCAAGGCAGCAGGAAAAGTTAGACATATTGGTTTTTCCACCCACGGCCCCGCAGAAATTATCACCCAAGCTATAGAAACAGGGGAATTCGACTATGTGAATCTTCACTGGTACTACATCAATCAGTGGAATTGGTCAGCTATTGAAGCAGCCCAGCGTCACGATATGGGGGTATTTATTATTTCCCCTGCGGATAAGGGGGGACATCTTTAT
>JBEANW010000293.1:0-3853 GCA_041165225.1 Cyanobacteriota bacterium
TCTTAATGAACTTTTTCACTACCTTCTGATATTCGGCAACTACTAACATAAAACTATTTAATTCAACTTAACCTAACTTAACTTGTCACCAATGCTTAACTCCTAACTCCGAACTCCGAACTCCGAATTCCGAATTCCGAATTCCGAATTCCGAACTCCGAATTCCGAACTCTAAACTCCCATTACTTGACTTATGAGGGGTCAATATCTTCTAATATTTAGTACCCATGTTCTGAATGGACATATCAAATTTTGAATGCAATTGGCTGTAATTAGTTGTAATTGTCAGTAGATTGTCCTTAAAAACATTCCCCAGAAAAAGCAATGGAAAGTCTAACTCCAGCCCAAAAAGAACTTTACGATTGGCTAGGTGAGTATATCAAGTCTACCCAGCACGCGCCGTCAATTAGGCAGATGATGAAGGCAATGAATTTGCGATCGCCTGCTCCTGTCCAAAGCCGACTAGAAAGGTTGCGAAACAAAGGTTATATCGACTGGATCGATGGTAAAGCCCGCACCATTAAAATCTTACATCAGCCCGAAAAAGGATTATCCATTGAAGGAGAAATTGCTGCGGGGGGTTTAGTAGAACCATTTAATGATGAAAAAACTCGGCTAGATTTATCTGATTTGTTTGCCCAGCCTGACTGCTATGTCTTGCGGGTAGTCGGGGACAGCATGATTGAGGATCTAATTAACGAAGGCGATTATGTCGTTATGAGATCGCTTGTTCAGGGTACAAAAGTTAAAAATGGCGACATTGTGGCAGCTAGAGTATCGGGATATGGCACAACCCTGAAGCACTTTTATCAGGAACGAGAGAAAGTAACCCTCAAGCCTGCTAATCGCAAATATGAACCGATCAAAGTAGAAGCCGAAAATGTTGAAGTTCAGGGGCTTTTAGTAGGGGTCTGGCGATCTTTTGATAGTTTTTAGTTCGGTGGATAAAATGGGAGTTCCTCGTTTATCTAGTGAATTAGAGACAAGATTAGCCACTCCTTTAAAAATTGGCTCCCTATTAGTTCATAGCCGCGTTTTACAGTCGCCTCTGTCTGGGGTGACGGATTTAGTATTTCGGCGTTTAGTCCGACGGTATGCGCCAACATCAATGATGTATACCGAAATGGTGAATGCCAAAGAGATTTCCCATCTTCAAGCATTACCAAGCATTATGGCGATCGCTCCTGATGAAGAGCCGATTAGTATTCAGCTATTTGACTGTCGCCCAGATTTTATGGCAGAAGCAGCCCGCAAAGCGGTAGCCGAAGGGGCAAATACCATTGATCTTAATATGGGTTGTCCCGTCAATAAGATCACCAAAAAGGGTGGTGGTTCGTCTTTGTTACGTCAACCAAAAGTAGCAGAAGCGATCGTCAAAACTGTTGTGGAGGCGGTTGATGTTCCTGTAACGGTGAAAACCCGTCTTGGCTGGGATGACAATGAAATTAATATTATTGATTTTGCTCGCAGGATGGAACACCAGGGGGCGCAAATGTTGACTCTTCATGGGCGTACTCGCGCCCAAGGCTATAATGGCAGCGCTCGATGGTCATGGATTGCTCAAGTTAAACAGGCTTTATCAATCCCTGTAATTGCTAATGGCGATATTTTTTCTGTGGAAGCTGCGGTAAAATGCCTAGAGCTTACTCAAGCAGATGGAGTGATGTGTTCGCGGGGGACTTTAGGCTATCCTTTTCTGGTGGGGGAAATAGACCATTTTCTCAAAACTGGGGAGTTATTACCGCCTCCTGATGTTGCTACCAGACTTCAATGCGCCAAAGAACATCTTCTGGGCTTGTGGGAATATAAAGGACAACGGGGCATTTATCAATCCCGTAAACATTTAGCTTGGTACTGTAAAGGATTTTCAGGAGCAACAGGGTTACGCGATCGCCTGTCTCAGATCGAAAGTCTAGAGGAAGGATACGAAATATTAGATGAAATATTAAAGTTAGTTCTTAGTTCTTAGTTTTTGGTTCAAACAAGATAATTTTATGACGATCAATGGTGAATGATCACTTTAAATATTCAACCTCTGATGCTGCAAATATAACTGTTTGGCAGCAACCAGAAATTATTCGCTGGATGCAGATTGTGACGGATAGCTATCAACAGTTATTGGGGAGAAATTTAATTGATACCATTGATGTCATTGATGCTATAGACAGTCCAGAACAATTATCCCAGGCTTTATTTCAGGCACCCTTTGTCCTAGTTTCTCATGGTACTCAGGCTAATCCTACTTTCAATTATGGCAATCAAACAGCTTTGCAACTATGGTCTTTGAGTTGGGATGAATTTATCCAAACCCCTTCTGCTGCTAGTGTCGAGACAATAGCCAGAGAGGAAAGATCAGTAATGCTACAGCAAGCAAAAGAGCAGGGATATATTGAGAATTATCAGGGGGTGAGAATCTCTAGCAAGGGCAAAAGATTCTTGATCAAACAAGCAACACTCTGGAATTTAACCGATGAATCGGGTCAGAAGTGCGGACAAGCTGCAACTTTTCCTAGATGGGAGTGGCTGTGATAATGTGAGTTCGATGAGTTGCAAAATGGAATGGCTTAGATTGAGAAAAGCGAAGCAGCGCGGTCTTGGCGGTTTCCGTCGAGAGCGACTGCTTCAAGAAGGAGAAAGGGGAAAAGGGGGAAAAGAAAAAACCGCCTCCAGAATGACTAAAGGCGGATCAAGATAATTATTTTAATTATTTATTTAATTGATCTGTGAATTCAACGAATTCAACTCCAGCAAGGGCTAGTAGGACTAGTCACGACTGTTGAGGGCAATTAACAGTCGGAGAATAAATACGAAGAGGTTGATGTAGGTTAAGTACATCGACAGCGCCGCCGGTAAATACTGCTCATCGGTATAGGTGCGAGGCAGAATATAAAAGTCTACTACCGCTACTCCCGCAAAGATAGCTACACCAACTCCAGAGATAGCTACTTCTAGCCAGGTTGGGGTATAGATGCCAAAAACGGAAAAGAGTAATTGTCCAATTAAGACTACGAATAATGCCGTAACCCCTAGGCGGACTGTTTGAGATAAAGCCAAACCATCCTCTGCTGAAAGGTTAGAGCCAATTTTACGTCCAACAATAAAGGTCGCACCACAACCTAGGGCAGCAATACCAACTCCCTGAATACCGACTCCAGAGCTGCTGAGGGCGAGATAAACAATGCCACTCAGGGTATAGCCTGATAGAAGACTATAAAGAGCGAGTAAAGGTAAAGCTGTGCTGTTATTTCCTTGGCTGGCAACTCCACGAGCGACAAAAAAGAGAACTAATTCGGCGATCATTGCTCCAATGAAGGTGGGCATGAACAAGTCGGGGCGAGAAGCAATTACTCCCAAGCCACCATAGGTTCCCAACGCGGTTAGAACTAAGCCACCACCCAAATAAGGCAGGGCATTGGTAATGACATTAGGGCCGAGGATGGACTGTCCTTGAACCTCCTGCATTGCTTTTTTAAAGTTACTAGTATTGCTCATAATTTCTGACTAAGATTTATCTTGATAGTTTAAGCTTGCTTATTTGTTTTGATCTTAATTCAATTAATTATTTTAAGGTGTTGAGAGATTACCGAATCTTGGTAGAGAGACACCACTAGAAGCAAGATACACCAGAGAAATTCAGAGTTTGTGATTTTGCTACTATCCCTTAATCCATCCCAATGCCACCGCCGTCAGGATCAACACACCAAATCCTAATCTATACCAAACAAATACCCAGGTACTTCTGCGTTTTAAAAAGGCTAATAACCAGGCAACCGCTAAATAGGAAAACACCGCTGAAGATATTAACCCACCGAGTAAAACAATTGACCCTGGGTTAGCAGCACTGCCATCAAAC
>JBEANW010000294.1:0-4511 GCA_041165225.1 Cyanobacteriota bacterium
ATCTATCGTCATTTAGGGTCGATTACCGAGATCATCCCGACGATGGATAGTCATACTGCCATGCAAATTTTTCATCCGATCTTTTGGGTCAATGAAGCCCAACAGCATCCGACTCCAGGAACGATGATTACCTTGGCAGAAGTACAGCAGGGTATGTGGCAGATCAATCCAGAGTTGCAATCTGTTTTAAGGCAAGATCTGCAAGAACTAAAACAACACGCCCTACATTATGTAAGCAAGTTAAGTGCTGAAGGGAAATATCCTCTAACCATTTGGCCTTATCATTCAATGGTGGGGGGGATTGGTCATGCCTTGGTTTCTGCCGTAGAAGAGGCGATTTTTTTCCATAGTATTGCCCGCCATAGCCCCACTAATTTTGAAATCAAGGGGGATAATCCCCTGACAGAAAACTATTCCGTATTAAGTCCCGAAGTTTTAGCTGCCGCGGATGGTCAAGCGATCGCTCAGAAAAATAGTACTTTAATTCAAAAATTGCTTGATTTTGATTATTTAATTATTGCAGGACAGGCAAAGAGCCATTGTGTAGCCTGGACAATTGAGAATTTATTGACAGAAATTCAGGCTTTAGATCCTAGTTTGGCGCAGAAAATTTATCTGCTGGAAGACTGTACCTCTTCTGTCGTGATACCTGGAGTAGTCGATTTTACCGAACAAGGAGATCTAGCTTTTCAAAAGTTTGCCGATGCAGGAATGAACCTAGTCAAGTCAACGGCAGATCTTCCAGTGTTTTCTTAGGAAATAAGCTGCTCATTTCTCAGCTTTTCTGGCTTATATTAATTACAATCACCTAATTTGACAATAGTGAAATCTAGAGGCTGGCTGGGGTTATTTTTATCACTCATACTGATCTGTTGGCTAGGGTTTGCGCCGATGGCGGAAGCTGCAATGTGTCGCGATCGCAATGGACAAGAAGTGTGTATCCTGAAGTTGAAACGCAGTGCCAAAAACTATTGGGAATATCGAGCCAAAGTTAGCCTGGATGGTGAAAAGCAGAGAAACATAGAAATCTATAACTGTCGCGATCGCACTTTAACCCGCAAAGACAAGTATCCCATACCCTTTGTTGCTGGTAGTCCAGGGGAATTAGTCTGTCAAACTTTCCAAAAGCAAATCAATACCTATAAATCTTCTAGATGGTAATTGTAAAATATAAATTTAGACTATAAATTTCGATAAATTGAGATCTTTAATTCTATGCAAGCGATCGTCGAAGGCATGAACTTTCCCTTTACCATCCCCCAAGGATTCCGCATAACTCCCGAACAGTTTGAACAGTTAGCTGATGTCGAACAATCAGCCAGATTAGAGTTGACCACAAGTGGAGAATTAATTGTCATGAGTCCTACGGGTGGAGATGCAGGTTCCAAAAATTTTAATCTATACATTGATTTGGGAATTTGGAATCGTCAAACAAAATTAGGCATAGCTTTCGATTCCTCCACTATATTTGCTTTGCCAAATGGAAGTAGAAGGAGTCCTGATGTAAGCTGGGTACAATTGGAACACTGGGAGGCTTTAAGCCTTAAAGAGAGACAAGGTTTTCCACCGATAGCTCCTGATTTTGTCATTGAGTTAGTGAGTCCCAGCGACTTGAAGAGTCAACGATACCAAGACTTACAGACTAAAATGCAAGAATATTTAGACAATGGCGTACAGCTTGGCTGGTTGATTGAACCATCCGCTAAAACTGTTGAAATATATCGGTCTGGAAAGCCAGTAGAGATTTTAGATAATCCGCAAACTCTTTCTGGAGAAGATGTTTTGCCCAAATTTACTTTAGACTTGACTGAAATTTTTGCTGCATAAACTAATTTTGTACTGTCGATTCAAATGGTGAAACCGATAGTAATATGATAGCAACACCTTTCTTAGTTATTAGCTTTTAAGTAACCAGTGGTTTTATTCTGCCATCAGTTCCGCCAGGGCAGGGCGATCGCTGCACCGCTCTAACCAACCGAGGACGTTAGGAAATAGTTGAAGATCTATACCCATTGAGCCGATCCATCCGACAAAGCCATGAAGATGCGTATCCACCAGACTATATTCCCCTAGCAAAAATGATTTCCCAGCTAAAGCACCATTGAGAATTTCCAGACAACCCGCAAGGTCAGTCTTGGCTTTTTCCAAGGCGATTGGGCTACGCTGTTCGGGAGGTATCCAATCTTGGGAGTTAGACTGGACTGCTCCTTCACTATCAGAAGGAAGTAATGCAGACAGCCTGCCTCCAGCTTCAGCGAGGGTGACGTTGCCCCAAACAATCCATTTCATTGCTTCACCCCTCTGGGGGACAGAAGTTGGGTAAAGCTTCGCCTCTACGCCGAACATTTCACCGAGATACATCGTAATCGCGGCAGATTCCCAGATCGCTGTGCCTTCATGGACAATCACGGGAACTCTGCCGTTGGGATTGATCTTAAGAAAATCAGGCTGTCTAGTATCACCTGCACTGATGGAGAGCTTGATGCGATCGCAGTCAATGCCAAGCTCGGCGAGTACGGCTTCAGTGATACTTGCTGTGGACAGGGGAGCATAGTAAAACGTGAGACTCATTGATAATTGCTCCAGTACAAGCGGATTTCTAGATAAACTTTTCTAGCATAAAGGCTAGCACAGAAGTATTGGCAGTGTTGCTAGTTACTTATTCTTAGCCTTCTGACCCAGATTGTCCAGCTACAAAAACGTGGTCAGAAATATCTCCTCTATCCAGATCAGTGTTATTAGTAATAAGGTCAGCGAAACTATGTTCATAGCTAATACCGAATCTGGTTTTAATCTCAGCTAGATCTGAATCATTGAGATAGAAAAAGCGATCGCCATCTCTAAGAGCTTCAAACTGTTGTTTCCACATAGCCAGTTGTAGTTCACCAAATTCTGTACCAGGAACGTGTTGTTCGGAAACCATGCCTGTAAAAGCATCTACTTTATCTATATCTTGATAAAGAGCTTCCAAGCGAGCAGCAATGGTCGATCTGCGAATAGCAGTTATACCTTCTACAGCTTCATTGTTAGCAATTAATCCCGCGATTTCTTGAGGATCAGCTTCTAGATTGCCTTCCTTATCCAAAATGGCAATGAAGTCTAGAATATGAGGGTCATTTAAGTTTAGATTTTCAGCATCGAAGATTAAATCGGCGGAAGTGATTCTAGTTCCATCGACATCTTTGAGATCTTCTGAATCTACAAATGCCTTGATTGCATCAGGATCTTCCCCTGTAATGTCATAGAATGAGTAAACCCGCTCTAGTCCAAAGGCTTCGCGCAAATCATTGTAAGAGAGAATACCGTGATCTCTTCCCCGTTGAATATCGATCGCCCCTAGGTCGACCACACCATTCAAGAATCCTTGAATAGCTCCTCCCTGACCAAATTGGGGAACTTGAAACTGAAGACTACGCAACTCATTATCTATCTGTTCATTGTTATTATAGGTAAGATCGAAAAGTCCTTCAAAGACATTACCCAAACCAATCTTATTAATTATGCTAGGGTTACCAGCTTGAGTGCCAACCTGAATGGCGATCTCATCTCCCTCGATAATCGCTCCCTGAGATATCAAAATAGCTAAGTCTGCATCGGATACATCTTTGAGATCAAATTCAAAATCTTGGTGAACCATACTGTGAGCGCGATAGCCTACAGTAGCAAACTCATTCGTAATGCTGGTATCTACAGTGGAGTCATAACCTTGATAGAAATCTAGATCAACTCCGATAGAGGGTAGATACTCGTTGTAGGTAATATACTGTTGCTCGGCAGTTACAACCTTACGAGCGATCTGGAATTTGGTTTCTTCGTCAAGATAGTCGGGGAGAAGATCGACAATACGGTTGTGTTCACGAGCAAATAGGGTGTGGGTTGCTGTCAAACCAGTATTTTCATTGGCTCTGACATCCCCCGCCACAATAGCAGAACTTGGCTCTGCTCTTAAACGACCCATTAAAGACATTTGTGGTGCGGCAGTAGAGTTGCCACGAGCATCAGCGCGGGGTAAGTAACCATCGGTTAGCAGTAATTTAGCACCATTGTTAGACATATCCCCATCGACTACTCCTTCCCGCAACCATTCTAATCTGGCTTCTGTTCCACCATAGATCGACCAGCCATCGATAAAAGAACTAACAGTATTAATTTGTTCTCTTTGACCATTGACTAATACCCCTTCCGAACGACTAAAGTTAATGACACCGAAGTCATTCTGAAATGCTTCTAGGGGGTGATTGTTATCAAAGGTAATACCTGCCTTTTCTGTACCTCCTTTGGCTAATCCAAAGGTATGGTCTAAGAATTGTCCCCAAATGGAAATTAAATGACTGGAATCATTTTCCGAAAATAAGTTGACAAACAAGTCGTTAAAAATGACGTTACTAACTAACCTAGCATTTGGTAAATCGCTAGCTATGCTACCGTTCTCACCATAATTAGCTCCTCCCAATCTTCGGTAAATATTGCCAGCTTGTCCAAGGTTGGGGTTTAGTAAGTTGTTCCCACTG
>JBEANW010000295.1:0-4160 GCA_041165225.1 Cyanobacteriota bacterium
CCAAACAATGCTATTAACGGGAACAGCCCCTCAGATCGCTCAAGCAACTCTAACCATTCGCAATTCAGGCTTGACACCGACGGCAATGGATTTATTATCTGCCACGGTAATCCAGAAGCTAGATTTAGGCTCAGACATGGGCTTAGTTATCCGCTGGCAAACAATTCCTGAAAGTATTGAACAGCAGATTTTACAGGTACAGGCGATCGCTCAACAGTTAAATTTAGCCACCAGTATTTATCAAGCTGAGCTAGAAACAAAGCTCTGGCAAGATTGTGACCAGATAGTCAGTATCCCTCAAGGGGAAGCAAGTGTCACCTGTAAACTAGGCATTGCTCCTGTAGCTGCCGTCGGTTTGCTCACTCAAATTGGCGATCGCCATATCTTAGCTAGAGTTCATGCTAGTAGTGGTCTTGGTCGATTGCAGCTACATACAAACTATGAATTACTGGAGCAAATGCGATCGCATTGTCAGCAGCACCAAGGCTTCTTAAGTATTCTGGATGCTCCCCAAACAATTAAGCAACAGATAGATATCTGGGGTTATTCAGGTAACGCACTGAAAACCATGAAAGTAATTAAAAATCAGTTTGATCCACAAAATATCCTGAATCCAGGTCGTTTTATCGTCTAAATTTTTGGGGTTTTCTACCCATATAGACAAAAACCTTAGCCCAAAAAAACTCAACTTAAGCAAAATCTGTTACAGATTGGAAAATAAGTAAAAATGAACATTACAATATACTCAAGATAGTAACTTTTAAAGATTATTAATTCTGATTAATTTTTATGACTGACGTTCCTGTATCTCGCATTCGCAACTTTTCAATTATTGCTCACATTGATCATGGTAAATCTACCCTGGCGGATCGGATGTTGCAAGATACGGGTACCGTCGCTCAAAGACAGATGAAAGAGCAGTTCCTCGACAATATGGACTTGGAACGGGAGCGGGGTATTACCATCAAGCTCCAGGCAGCCCGAATGAATTACACTGCCAAAGATGGGCAAAAATATGTCCTAAATTTAATTGATACTCCTGGTCATGTGGATTTTTCCTACGAAGTATCTCGTTCTCTGGCAGCCTGTGAAGGGGCGCTGCTGGTGGTCGATTCTTCCCAGGGAGTTGAAGCGCAGACTTTGGCGAATGTTTATTTAGCTTTAGAAAACGATTTAGAAATTATTCCCGTCCTCAACAAGATTGATTTACCTGGAGCAGAACCAGAAAGAGTTGCTCAAGAGATTGAAGATGTGGTGGGTTTAGACTGTAGTGAGATTATTCAAGCCTCCGCAAAAGCTGGGTTGGGGATTGATGATATTTTGGAAGCGATCATCCGACAAGTGCCTCCGCCAGCGGATACGGTAGATCAACCCCTACGAGCCTTGATCTTTGATAGCTATTACGATGCCTATCGGGGGGTTGTGGTTTACTTTCGCGTCATGGATGGTACGGTTAAAAGAGGTGATAACGTGCGCCTCATGGCATCAGGGAAAGAATACGTGATCGATGAACTGGGTATACTTTCTCCCACTCAGGTAGAAGTAGATGAGTTGCATGCGGGGGAAGTAGGTTACTTTGCAGCAGCGATCAAAGCCGTTGCCGATGCTCGGGTTGGGGATACCATAACTCAGGTGGATGCTCCTGCATCCAAGCCTTTACCTGGCTACACCGAAGCCAAACCAATGGTTTTTTGTGGTTTGTTCCCTATTGATTCTGATCAGTATCCCGACTTGCGAGATGCCTTAGATAAACTCAAGCTCAACGATGCCGCCTTGTCTTACGAACCAGAAACTTCTAGTGCTATGGGTTTTGGTTTCCGCTGTGGTTTCCTCGGATTGTTGCACATGGAAATTGTCCAAGAAAGACTAGAGCGAGAATATGATTTAGAACTAATTACCACCGCCCCCTCGGTAATTTATCGCGTTACCACCATTGATGGACAGGTAATAGAAATTGATAACCCCAGTCTGTTACCTGATCCCCAAAAAAGAGAAAAAATTGAAGAACCTTTTATTAAGGTAGAGATCATTACTCCTGAAACTTATGTCGGGACGCTTATGGAATTATGCCAAAACAGACGAGGCATTTTCAAGGACATGAAGTATTTTACTCAGAGTCGTACCTGTTTAATCTATGAGCTTCCTTTAGCAGAAGTGGTCACTGACTTTTTCGATCAGATGAAGTCTCGCACCAAAGGCTATGCCAGCATGGAATATCAGATGTTAGGCTATCGCACAGATCATCTAGTTAAGCTAGATATCTTGGTAAATAAAGATCCTGTGGATGCCTTGTCTACTATTGTTCATCGGGATAAGGCTTATTTTGTTGGTCGAGCTTTAACGGAAAAACTCAAAGAATTGATTCCGCGTCATCAGTTTAAAGTTCCCATCCAAGCTGCCATTGGGGCGAAAATAATTGCCAGTGAACATATTCCAGCTTTGCGTAAAGATGTCTTGGCAAAATGTTACGGTGGCGATATTTCCCGTAAGAAAAAACTCTTGCAGAAACAAGCTAAAGGCAAAAAACGGATGAAATCTATTGGTACGGTAGATGTGCCACAAGAAGCGTTTATGGCGGTCTTAAAAATCGGCAAGGAGTAATCTGTAGTCTGAGAGTAATTAAAAAAGCGATCGCTTTTTTGGAGAGTTGAAAAGGCGATCAAGAATTTAATTAAAATAGAGAATGTTTAATGTTCAATAAATATAATGCCTAAGCCATCGGTAATTGCAGAACATATTGAAATAACTCCTGGTATCTGTGGAGGGAAACCTCGTATTGCAGGACACAGAATTAAAGTACAAGATATTGCAATTTGGCATGAAAAACTCGGCATGTCCCCAGATGAAATAGTATCCAACTATCCCAGTATTCGTTTATCAGATGTATATGCTGCGTTAGCTTATTATCATGATCATCTTGAAGAAATCAGACAAAACATTATAGAAGACGAAGAATACGTACAAGAGTTACAAGCAAAAACATCTTCTTTGATTCAACAAAAAATCAAAGACTCTGATGGCTGAAAAGATTATATTTCACCTGGATGAAAATGTAAGAAATGCTGTTGCCCAGGGATTGAGGCAGAGAGGAATAGATATAACTACCACTACAGAACAATCTTTAATTAGTGTAATTTGAATTGAAATCAGTGACTCATGTGACTGAGCGCACGACAAGTATAAAAATATTAATTAACAATGGTAATTGAATTAGAAAGTTTTAATAATTTATCAACTTCAATTAACCATGCCTAAAACTGTTAATAAAGTCAAATCAAACAAAACTATAGTAAGCAAAAGTTCTAAAAAACAAACCTCCGTTAACCTCAATTTAGAACTGCAAAATGAAATTGCTCGCCTTGCAGAAATACACAGTTTAAATAAATCGATTTTTGAAGAATTTGCTCGTTTTGTTATAAAGAATCATAAAAACAAAGATTTGCCTCCCAAACCTTCAAAAGTTAAGCCATTAACCCTGGCTCAAATTAAGTCAACAATATATAAACATTTTTCAGTTAAAGATACTACAGAACTAAAAAAATCTGGTGCTTTCAAGATGGCAACAGATGGGGTAGATACTCTTAATCTAAAGGTTAAAGATGGATGGGAAAAGCTTTATCGTAAGTTTATTGGCATTCTTCCAGAGGAAGAAAATCAAAAGGGTTATGGCTGCATCAACGGCATTAATGTATTTAATTATTTTAAGCCTTGGCAAGTTTTCGACCTAGATCCTCAAACTGCAACAACTCAAGATATTAAAAATGCCTATTATAAATTGAGCAAAATTTATCATCCTGATGTCTCTAAAACAGGAGATGCTGCTATTTTTGAGTGCCTCAATGTCATGTATAAAAGCATTAATGCAGAGGCGTAATCATGGCGAAAAAAACATCAGGTTTTACAATTCGTGAAACCGAACTTGTTGATGCATTAGAAATTAGTGTCAAAAAATTAATTGAGATTATACAGTTTTTTGATTCTGATCCAGATGACCAATGGGAATTGCGCGAGAACGATCATTTTATCTATCTTAACAAGAGTTTGGATGAGAAGCTTTTTTATGAACAAGGAGCTTATGCGATCGCCAAATACATGGATGAAAATACACCAAAAAGTATTTGGGCGCAGATTACAGAGTTTATTACCAGACATAAAGAAAA
>JBEANW010000296.1:0-15981 GCA_041165225.1 Cyanobacteriota bacterium
ACTATCTATTTCTCGTTGTTTTGTGCAACATCAGTTACTAAGAAGGTCAGTCCTGGGTCTAAGACCACCTAAACTCTTTCTGATTGCCAGGTGATGTTAGTCTTGACAGTCTGAGCGGGAATACCTGCCACGATGGTGTTACTCAAGACATTTTTAGTGACGATTGAACCCATGCCGACGACGCTATTTTTGGCTATGGATACTCCTTTCAGAATCTTCGCATGAGCGCCAATCCATACGTGGTCTTCAATTTTGATACTACTAGCGTAATTAATTCTTTCTCCAGTGGAGAGGTCAATAATTGAGTGAGAATCGCCACTGCGAATATCAATATCGGAAGAAAGCATACAATTTTTACCAATTTCGATCGATGAATTGGATTCCGTCAGGGAGATATGGGCTTTGAGAACAAAGGTGTTTTCTCCTACAATCAGGCGACATCCCTCGTCTTCAACCCAAATTGTGCCTCCTTCATTAAATCGACAATTTGAGCCGATGGAAATGTGATGACCAGAGCCACGGATGTGAAATGTTAAATTGTCAATGATTGTTTGAGCTTTAATTTCAATCGTATTGTCATTGCCTTGAATATCAATGCGGGTATTTTTTAAAATAGAGTCATGAATATTTATTTTATTGTTATACCCTTTTACTGTACGACTATTATTCGTAGATTGTAGTTTGATAAATCCCCCCCGTAGAATAGTTCGGAGCAAGGGAAAAGCGAGCAAATACGAATCAATATTTTTTGCCCAGCTATATTTCCAGTATGTCGCCTGTGGTTGCTGTTTACTAGTTACCATATACAATAATTGACCTAGATAATTTACTTGCTCTAATCAAAATAGCGCTTTAATGTTTATATATCGATTAAGTCATGGAAAATAAAAGTTATTTGGGTACAATTTCTCGATTATGAGCAAAGTTTCTTGCTCATTAGACTCTCTATGGGTAGGCATTGTGACAATTTGAAATAACTTAAAATTTTTATCTATATCAGATGCTAAAAATTCACTTCAATGTAATCTAAGCAACCTCAATGGCTTTTCTAGAATATAGATAAACAGCACACCACAAAATCACCATTAATAAGCATTCTGAGATAATCGTTGCGATGATAGCACCACGCCAACTATACAGAGGAATTAGCCAAAAATTAAGTCCAGCGTTGGTGAGGGCGACAAAAGCCTGAGCGCCACTTCTCACTTTCTGTAAATCTGCTCCTGTCAAAGTGTCCGCTGCAAATAAATGCATTGTCCTGAAGAAAATGGTGGGAGAAAGCCAGATCAGAGCCGTTGCCGAATCATGATATTCGGCACCAAGGATTAGCGGGATCAGGGGGGAAAAAATTGCTAGACCCACAATGGCGAAAATTGAATAACCTAAAGACATTGGCAGTAACTTTTTACACAGTTCAAAGCTGCCTTGGATCCCCGAAACTCCCTGTTGAAAGAAGTTTCTAAAGGAAGCCATCGCTAAGGATAAAATCGGTGTAAATGAAACATTTAAAATATGGTAGGCAGCGCCATAGATCCCCGCCGACGCTAGGGTTGACAACTTAGCCAACATAGATTTATCGATATCATTATAAATACTTTGGGCAGAAATCCCCAAGGCGAAGGAAAAACCTAATTTTAGATCTTGGGTCACTTTAGATAAGACAAACTTAGGATAATCCACCTGTTTCACGAGTAAATGGGTAGAAATCACCGCTGAGGCAAAGGTGGCAAAACAATAAAGAATTGTCCATTCTAAGATACTAGGATGGTCAAATAGGGTAATTAATACCAAAACGCCAAAAAACCTATTTAAGGATACCAGAAACATGATTCTTGCCGTATAGTTGAGCAGTCCGATGCCCACAAAACTATCTCGAACGAGGTCGTTGAATTTTAAAAAGATTAAATTAGCTAAAGCGACAACAAATACCACATAGATAGAAATTCCAGGTATGGGAAAAAAGCTATAAACGATCAGAATTAAACTGGTAAACAGAGAACCAAAAAGTAGCGTTTTGAGAATTCCTGTTCCCCAAGATTCCCGAAAGGAGCTTCTTTGTCGCGAAATATTTTGAATCGCAA
This sequence comes from Cyanobacteriota bacterium, assembly GCA_041165225.1. Lineage (GTDB taxonomy): Bacteria > Cyanobacteriota > Cyanobacteriia > Cyanobacteriales > Xenococcaceae > Waterburya. The sequence continues at coordinate 2,082 of JBEANW010000296.1, forward strand.
CCTGTTCACTACCCCAGCTAGCAAAGGGCATGAACACCGAGACGATCGCGACGATGCCGATATAAGCTCCATACTTTTCGGGAGCAAAAGTGCGCGCCAAAATTACAAAGTAAATTCCCTGAATTAGTAACTGTAAGATAAAAGATTTAAAGAGCGCTAGGGAATCATTGAATCTGGAACTTTTGAATAGCTGCTGAACTTTTGCCATCGCTTCTTTTTTAGGCATTAATTAACACTTAAAGGCTTGATTTTGGGAGTTGTTTTCATGGAGTAAATTGCTACTAGGGAGAGAATCCAAAGCGTACCCTGACTCAGAAAAGACACTTCCGTTAGATTGAAAAAAACAGTATAGAGTAAAAGCAGAAAAATCCACTGCATTTTTAACTCTTTTGCGATTAAATATTTGAATAAAGCGTTGAAGAGACAGCCAAAATAGCTAATGCTAAATACAGCTAGCCCAATCACACCTATATCTAGCCAAATTTGAATAAAGCCATTGTGGGCATGGGGAGGAATCCAATCGTGAACTTTCCAGATTATAGCTGTTTCTCGATGTGAACCCGAAAAAAACGTACCAAATCCATAACCTAGCCAGGGCTTTTGTTGGATAAAACCCCAAAGATCTGACCACAAAGGAGTTCTGCCTGTGAGAGTAATGTCTTTATCGAAGACGTTTAAGAGAGTATTAACATTGAGCATCACGAAGAATAGTGACAAGGCAATGAGCATCAACAGCAAGAGGATCGCGAAGACAGTCTTCTTCGATTTAAAAGATACTAGTTTTAGTGCTTGGGCAGTGGTAAAAATAAACATCACGCTGATTAAAGCTGTCCCCGATTGAGCCAAGAGAATGATGACGACGGAGAGTAAGCAGCAGATTTTGCATAGTGTCCGATATTGTTTGGCGGAAATAGATAGAAAGTAGAAAGTGAGAAAGCTGATAAACATACTTTCCCCTAAACCATTTTTATGAGGGTAGATTCCCCGCCAAGCACCAGAAGGCATTATTCCATAGGTAGGAATGACTAGAGCAAAGATATAGCTACAAAATAGAGCAATCCCAAAACTCCAACCCAATATTTTAAGCTGTTCCTCAAAGTTAAATCGCGATGCTAAGTAGAGAGCAAAGGAGCTTGAGCCGATTAAGGCGATCGCTTTTTTGAAGGTCACATCGGGAAGTGAGGACCAAGACATAGAAAAGATCACCATCCCAATGATGAACAGTAGCCATAAATTGGTTTTGAGATAAGTGACGGTTCTGGGCAAGCGAAATCCTAAAAGGGTAAAGGTAATCAGATAGATCAAAATAAAAGCAAAACGCAGCACTGCACTCTCGGTATCTCCTTCCTTGCCACCAATACCTGGCCCTAAGACAAGGCTGTAAAACCCTTGGGAAAATAACAGTAGGGACGCTGTGGCAAAAGCTTGTTCCCAAGGACGAATCGATATTTTCATGCTTACTTTTCGTTAATTTGGCTCGCTTAAAAATCCAATTCTATTTTTTTTCAGTGTAGTAATAGCTGCTGTAATGATAAGGTTCTTGTCTCATGTCCGCCCCGTTAACAATTACTCCCAAAACTTTTTGACCTGTACTATCCAGCATCTTCTTGGCTGCGGTGGCACTGTTATAATCGGCAACTCCTGGACGAACTACAAACAAAAAGCCATCAACCGCTTTGCCAATTATCTTCGTGTCGGCAATGCCAATGATTGGTGGGGTGTCAAAAATAATGTGATCGTATACTTGATCGATCTCAGCGATAAAATTGAGAAATAGAGGGGAATCCAACAGAGCAATGGGATTGGGGGGGATTGTTCCCGCCGTCAAAACATCTAGATTGGGCATCACATTGTGTACTGTCTCTGACCAGGGGCTTTTTGCTTGTAAAACTTCACTCAGACCAATCTGGTTAGAAATTTCCCAAATATGATGTTGGGTAGGACGACGCATGTCTGCGTCAATTAAGAGGATTCGCTGTCCACACTGCGATCGCGCTACGGCTAAATTCGCCGAGACGGAAGACTTACCTTCTTGGGGTACGGAACTAGTAATGGCAATCACTTTTTTCTTCGCGTCGGCATCCAGGAGATTGAGATTGACCTGAATGTTTTGGTAAGCCTCTTTGAGGGGCATCATCGAAACTTCACTCACAACCTGTTCTGGCATATTTGTCCTTTCGCTACCAGGAAGTTGAAGCTGTCGGTTATTTCCGCCCAAACTAAGATCGGGTACAACTCCATGAAGAGGATAAGCGAACATGCTTTCGACTTCTTGCGTATTCTTGATGGTGTTGTCTTTAAGATCTAAAAGAAAAGCTAAAGCTGTACCAAAGAGTAGTCCCATTAGCGCTCCCGCTGCCACAATCACCTTGCCATCAGGATTTACAGGGTCTTCCGCCAAAGCTGCTGCTGAAATCACCCGAACTTTGTCAACTTTGTAATCCTGGCGAATACCGATCTCATTTGCTTTACTTAACAGGGTTTCATAATTCTCGGTCACCGACTTTAGCTTCCGCTCTAGCTGTCTTTGCTGTTCCTGTAATTGTGGGGAAGTATTGGATCTTTTTTGATACTGACTATAAGAGTTTTTGAGCGATGTTAACCTCTGTTCTAAACCTTCTTTTTGCAATCCCAGATCGGCAAACTCGGTGAGCTGTCCCTGTTCTAGTTTCCCTAATCTTAAAATATTAATTTGCCCAGCCAAATTGCTGTGCTGAGGGCCCAGGGTACTAGCTATTTCCTGTTTTAATAAAGCAGCTAAATCTGCCTGTTCTTCCTTCAGGCTAATAATTTGAGGCGCACTATCAGACAATAAGTTACGTTGTTGAGCTAGCTGCACCTTGACTTTTTGTAGTTGAGTTAAGGTTTCTTGTAAACTCGCGGATTGGCTCAAGGTACTGACGGCGGAAGCTTCTTGCCAGCTCATCCCCAGTTGTCCTTGCAATCGATTATAGCGAGCGTTAACGTCATTTAAGTTGGCACTGACCTCGTTAATCTGACCTTCCACCTGAGCCACAGAATCAATGTCCGCCGTGATTTGTCCTTGGAGGTCAGAAATGCCATTGCGGTTTTTAAAATTACGGAGTTCTGCTTCGGCATCTTCTACTGCAACTTCTAACTGAGGTAGTTTCTGCTTAACAAAATCTCCGTCTTTCAGGGCTGTTTCGCTATTGAAGAGAGCATAACCATCGGAGTACAGTTCGACCGCCCGATTGACGAAGGAAACTGCTACGTCGGGATCAGGGTTTTCATAGGATATCTGGAGCAAATCCGTGCCGACCACGGGTTGAACCTTGAGGGCTTTTTTGACAGTTTTATAGGTGAGAGGTTTGCCGTTATCTGATTTGAGATCTAGTTCTTGAATCACCTTTTCCACAATCGTTCTCGAACCCAAAATCTCTGCTTCAGTCTCGATGGGGTCTTTGTCTAAAACAGTTTTTTTAACTTCAGGATTACCATCCTCAATCCCAATCCGATTTGAAGTTTGATCAGGCTCAATCAGAAGTCTGGCTTCGGCTTGATAAACGTCTTTGGAAACTAATGCGGTAATTAAGGAAAGAGTAACAATTCCTGCAAAAGTAGCAGTGGCAGGAATCCAATGCCGTCTAACCACCTGCCAATAGCGATTAAAGTCGATATACTCTTCAATGGGTAAATTAGAATCCATAGATCTCAATTTATTAACTTAATATCTGTATTTTTATTAATTTTATTTATGTTGAAAATTTAAGCGATCGCAATTTCCAAATTATTAGCGATCACCAATCTTAATATGCACCTTTAGCGAGAAAAACGACTTGAATCGTCTGGAGCAAAATTTTAAAGTCTAGGGCTAAAGACCAGTTTTCGATATATTCAAAATCCAGATCAAACACTCCATCGGAACCAGTGTCAGAGCGACCACTAACTTGCCATAAACCTGTAATTCCTGGTAGTACTTCTTGGCGAAAAAAGTGATCTTGGGAAAACTTTGCCACATCTCTCACAGGCAATGGTCGAGGCCCCACCAGGCTCATTTCACCCCGAAGAACATTCAGCAACTGTGGTAGTTCATCAAGACTATAGCGGCGCAGATATTTGCCAATCCGAGTAATACGGGGATCATCTTTGATTTTAAATAAAATTCCCCCCTGAATCTCATTCTGTGCTTCTAGCTTTTGCTGTAACTCACCAGCATTTTCGACCATGGTACGAAACTTACAAATCTTAAAATGATTGCCCTTGAGACCAACTCTAGTCTGCTGATATAAAATTGACCCTGGGGAATCTAGCTTAATTAGCAGGGCAATCACCAGTAACGGCAACCCAATAGCCGCTAGTAACAACGACGATACCACCACATCAAAAACCCGCTTACTAAAAAAATCCATGCCGACGATTGCCGACTGGGCAAATCTAATCGTTGGTACACCAATAATGGTAGCGATTTCTGCCTGCCTTTCGGGCAATTTGATGTTAATCGGCAGGATTCTCCAATTGACACCGATGGTTCTCAGTTTCCAATACAGACTAGCTGCCCCCTTAACAGCTTCCCAAGAACAGATAAACACCTCATCTAGCTCTTTGTAGTTAATTTGATCTAGAGCCAGATAAAGCGCTTCATCATCATCAAACTGAGAAAGGTCTAACTGTCCTGCGATCAGATAGACCTCACTACTTTCTAATAAAGTTCGAGAACTTTTGATTTCTTCAGGATTCCCAATTAACAGAATTTTTTGTCTTAAAGGATAGTATTTATGACGCACATAAGACCAGATCCAATTTAAACTCAAACGCTGCCAAGTAACTAGGCAAACAGTAATCCCCCCCGCTACCAGTAATTGATAAACCAGTTGTGATTCGTAAAACCTCAGCACAATTGGCACAATTGCTATATGTGCGAAAAAAACAGCTTTAATTGGGTTAGAGATATTGCGACTTTTATTCCCTTTGCGATATAAATCGTAAGCAGAAAAGCTAAACACCATAAATCCTAATACCGTCAAAAACAAACTGAAGATTGCCGGATTTTGACCCATGAAATCGAAGTTAATTTGCTGCCAGTCATGGCTAAAAGCCACCAGCCATCCCAAATACAATGACAAACTGTCCAGTAAGAATAAAATAATTATTTTAAATCTGTAGGAAAGCTCCTTTTCAGCTAACTTTAAATATCCAGGAGAACGAAGATCCCTATTCTCTGCCACTTGATCATCTAAATGATCCTTTTTATCTACCGCGTAGTCTGGAGTACTAGAGAATTTATCTAACATAACTTGCTTTTGAATTAGTCTTAAAGTCCTGAATCAGATCGATAAAGCAACAGTCCTACAAACTATTACTTGAACTACAGCATAAAGATACTTAAAGTGTTGTCTTAGCGATTTAACAGCAGCTTTTTCTAAGCTAATCAAATTTGGAAAAATATTAATAATGAGTATATACAATAATAGCTAAGTATATTCATTTAAGGGAAAATACTTAGTCATAGGTTAATGTATAACCTAAGCTTTAGCGCACTGTCAATGGTTTAACTAAAATGAGTTCAACACTTTACAGTAACTTCATTTAAGCTGTATGAAGATACAGAAAAAAGTTAAAAACTCTAGTAGAAAATACCCAGCTAAAAAATGTCTTTTCGGCGTAGTACAATCAAAGCAACAAGACTGTAAATTAAAGTGTGAAGGAGCAAAATGCCCCAATTCAGGCTCAGATTTGACCATGTAGCCTCATAAACCGCAGAAGGTTGAAAAATATCTTTTAGCACTTCCGCAGTCAGCACAGGGTTGGGTTTAGGAGCCATGGCATTAACATCCGCCAAAGCACCATAAGCACCAATTGACCAGCGACTAAGCATCAGCCAAGACACTTTACTAGACCACCCTGTTAAAGTAAATAGCACCCCAGAAAAGATAATTTGGGGAATCATTACTAGGGGCAAAATTCCATTGCCTTCGTTCTCAGTTTTGACCAATGCTGACAGCATCAGACTTAAGCTAGTACTGGCAAGTAAAGTTAAAAAAGTGGTGATGGCAAATCCTACAGGCCAAGGACATAATTCAGATTTAGGGGATTGAAACACCAGCAACACCACGGCAGAAATGAGTAATGTTTGCACTAAAGCCAGACTTCCCCGAATAATCAGCTTAGAACTCAAATAGGGGATTAGTCTTAAGTTAAGTAGCCTCTCCCGAAAATAAATCGCTGCTTCTTGGACTATTTCGCGAATCGCATTGGATAAGCCAATCCAAATAGCGATACAGCTAAAGATAAATAATAGACGTAGTGCCAGAGAAGCCTGGGTAATGCTAGGGGGATCGACGATGCTGAGGGGTTGTTCGTTGCGTAAAGGTAAACCAGTCAAAGCGATGGTAATCGGCCCTGCTAATAAGGTTAAAATCAGGCTGGTGCTGTCGCGGCTAACTAGCTTCCAATAGCGCTGGCAGAGTAAAGATAGCTGGCTAAAGGGAGAAATACCTGCTTTAACACCTTTGGACTTAGTAGCCTGCTGGTTTTCTTTTCCTGGACTCAAGGAATTTTGAATATAGGACTTATATTCAGGAGAGCTAGCAAATTTTTGCGACCAATAGCGCACCCGTTCGACGATCGCCTCTTTATTTTTACCCTTGTTTAATTCAATATAGATATCGGCAAAATCACCAAAATGCTCCCCTTCAAAATTGCCACCGTTATCCTGGAAAAATGACAAGGCTGCTGCTGGGGGGCCATAATAACAAAGATTGCCTCCTAATCCCATAAAGGCAATGCGATCGCAAATCTCAATATTATCCGTAGCATGGGTAACCAAAGCAATAGTGCGTCCCCGATCTGCCTGCTCCCGCAACAGTTGCATCATTTCCTTGTCTAACCCAGGATCTAACCCTGAAGTTGGTTCGTCTAAGAAAAATAGCTTGGGATCTGCCAGGAGTTCGACCCCAATGCTCACCCGCTTCCGTTGTCCCCCACTAAGGCGAGATACTAGAGTATTTTGTACATGGGAAAGCTTGATCTGATCTAGAGTATTACTAATTACCTCGCTGATGTTAGTGTCTGGGGGTAATCTTAGCTGACAGGCACAGCGTAACACTTCTTCCACCGTTAGCTCGCGGTGAATAATGTCATCTTGGGGGACATAGCCCACCTGGGATCGATAAATCGGCCAGTTTTGCCGCAGATTATCGCCGTTGAGATACACATTCCCTGAAGATATGGGAGCAATACCCAACAGCGCCTTCATCAGAGTGGATTTTCCTGCTCCGCTGCCCCCGACAAAAGCCACTAATTGTCCTGGTTCTAAGACTAAATAAACATCATTGAGGATGGTGAAAGTTTCCCCTTTTTTATCCTTAACCTGAAAAGTCAGTTTGTGAGCATCCAGACGAATATGATTAGTGGCGTTGGTTAACTCCAGGGCTTCCCCTGTAAAGATCAGAACATAGGGGCCCACCTGAATCGTATCGCCTTTGTTGAGTTTATAGGACTTGTCGAGACGCTCACCATTGACAAAAGTGCCATTGCTACTACGATCTTGCAGAATATAGTTGCCTTTGCCATCGGGATTAATGGTGGCATGGAGACGAGAAACCGTCGGGGCATCTAGTTCAATTGCCGAAGTGCTATTTGGCGATCGCCCTAATTCTACCGGCCATTTTTGTAAACCCTTAAGATCGAGGCGACGAATATTGGGGATGCTCATTTCCCCTTGCTTGGGGTTGTAATAGGTGAGAATTATTTGCTGACGAGGATCTTGACCAATATGCAGTTGCTCACCATTTTTGAGGAGATGTCCTTCCGTTAGATTAATGCGGGACTGGTTGAGGAACAAGCCGTTACCACTGGGCTTTTGCTCATGGCGATCGCCATCATAGAGTCGAAAATTGTTACCTTCTTTTTCGATCATCGCCTGTTTACGGGAAATGACATTCCAGTGCATGGGAGTTGGCATATTTGCCCAGTTAGGATCTCTGCCTAAGTAGTTCAGCTCATGGCGCAGACGCAGAACTTTTTTTTCGCCTTGATTATCAAGTTCAATATAGGGTTCAGTCTCAACCGTAATCAGGACGGTTTCCTCGGAATAGTTGCTAGTCATGATGTCTGATCTCGGCTTATTATATCAATTTTTTATATTTTTCTAATTGTCTAAAAACATGATGGAAAAAACAACCTAATTAGTTTTCAGAACCATAAGACTAGCTGATAGCTAATCAAATAGTTGATAAAATGTATCACAGATAAGCTACACAAATCGTTTACTTTTGGTTTGTTTCTGATTTGCTGTTGCTTGAGGTCTTAAAATTTAGTTAAATTCGCGGACTGGTGGAAAACAGTAATTTTACCGTCGAGATCTGTCTGATACGGTTTTTTCTGGAGACTATTCTGTAGTATTTTGAGTAAAGAGCTAGCAGCTTTGATAATGCTCTAGACTACTAGAACTTGACGAAGTCAGAGGAAGCTCCGTCGTTCCACGGCGGAGTCTCTCTGACCCTGAACAAAATCCTGTTTTACAGTCTCAGGGTGAAACTGTTGAACCCATGCTAGTCCAGCTATTACATTTATCTTCTGGTCGATTAATGCTCCCTCGCCAAGACCCCGTTGAAATCTTTTCTACTTTTATTCAATTTGATTATGATCGCTTTGGTGGTTGGGCAACAGATACTCGCCTCCGCCGTAGTATGAGGCAGTCATTAACTAAACTAGCGGCTGACAACCCAGACAGTTTTTGGGCTTTGTACTGGCATCAGATCTGGCAGCAGCAGCCCACAGGTTTAGCCAGAGAACATCTAGCGGCTTATCTTCAGGAGGTTTGTTTTTGGTCAGCAACCAAAACGATTACAGGCTTTAGTAGCAGCCAATATACTGTCTCCGATTGTTTCCAAGTGGCGATCGCTCGCATTGACAAGGTGCTTCAAGGGTTCGATCGCGAACGGGGATTTAATCTCAAAAGCTATGCTAGCATTACTTTTGCCAATTTGATTCGCGAACTGCTGCGTCAGAAAAAAGAAATTGATATTTGTTCTGACTGGTCTTTACTCCGCAAACTGAGCCAGAAAAGAATGATTGAAGCCCTAGTGGATGCAGGTTTAGACCCAGAAATCATCGAGAGTTATGTCTTAGCCTGGAATTGTCTCAAAATTGTCTACGTCCCAGAACGACCTTCTTCCACCCGCAAGTTACCGAAACCTGAGCCTGAAACCTGGTTGGCGATCGCAAATCTTTATAATCAAGAACGTCATACTCAGCTAAAACAGTCTAAGGAAGCTGCTACCTCGGAAAATCTGGAAAAATGGCTGTTGATCTGCGTTAAAGCCGTGCGTTCCTCCTTATTTCCCAAGGTAGGTTCCATTAATGACAAAAAGCCTGGTTATGACACTGGTGAAATTGTTGATTCCATAGTAGGAGATGTGGATGAATCTCTCCTGGTAGACATGATTGTCAGGGAGGAAATGGAGCAACGTAGTCAACAACACACGGATATTAATCAGTTTTTGACTGCTACGATCCAGCAGCTTAAACCAGAAGAGCAAAAATTACTGGAACTATATTATGCTCTGGACTTAAAACAGGCAGAAATAGCCCAGGAGCTAGACACCAAACAATACAACGTTTCTCGTAAGTTATCCAAGGTGAGAAAAGAACTCTTGCTGGCTTTGGCACAGTGGAGTCAATCCACTATGCATATTTCTCTGACCTCGGACATACTCGACAATATCAGCTCGCTATTAGAAGAATGGTTAGCTAGCCACTATGACAGCAATTAAACCGCTTTAAATTTAACTAGGACTATACCGATGAATACCGCCAACCCAACCATCTTTAACCCCACAGATTTAGTGATCGAACTAGACCAAGGCACGATTGACCGCGCCTGGTTAGAAAGTCAAACTGCCAGCAACGCTCCTAGCCGTTGGCAGAACTATCTCAATCAAGTTGCTTTGGCGGTTTTTTTACCCTGGTTACAAGCGGAGGAAGATGCCACTGCTAAAGCCCAACGCCAACCAGCAGAACAGGCTGCCATTTGGGAAGTCGTTAATGGGTCAGCGATCGCTATCAAAAATGCTAAATTGGTTTTGATTCCCAGCGAAGCCGATGATTTAGGAGAACTCCGCGTACCTCAAGAATGGATCGACCTACCTAACTGGGCGGCAGATTACTACCTAGCTGTTCAGGTAAATGTGGATGCTGGTTATGTTCGAGTTTGGGGTTATGCCACTCATCAACAATTGAAGCAGGGTAGTTTTAATCAAAGCGATCGCACTTATAGCCTCTCTGATAACGAGTTAATCGGCGATCTCAACGCCTTATGGGTTGCTAGAGCTTTATGCCCCAATGAAGTTACCCAAGCTGCCATTGAACCCCTACCAGAACTTGCTCCAACCCAAGCAGATAACTTAATTGAACGTTTGGGTAATCCCGCCCAGCTTTTACCTCGTCTAGCGGTTTCCTTTGCTACCTGGGGTGCCTTGGTGCAAAATCCTAGCTGGTGTTGTCGTCTAGCTGCGACTCGTCGTGGTGTACCTACAAAAACTCCAGTTTTACAGTGGCTCAAGCAGGGATTAAGTGAGCTTTCCACCGAATTTGGTTGGAGACAAATTGAATTAAGTTTAAGCGCTGAAGGTTCTAGAGGAGCTGCTACTGTTGATGCTGTAGTTCCCGCTTTCGGTTTAGCTAAAAAATTAGCGATCGCTGGTCAACCTTACGAATTGAAAATTCTTCCCCTAGAGGAAGTAGGAGCTTGGCGTTTTGAACTATGCTGTCTAACTCCTGGCTGTTTGATCCCTGCTGGGTTTAAACTAAGACTACTCACTTCAGAGCTACAAAATTTCGACGATAACGAAGATCTAGCCACGGTCGCCGTACCGAACCTCTGTCTAGAAGTCGATCTAGATCCAGGAGAATCCCTGGTATGGCAAGTTGAACCAACTCCCGATAACTATCAACAGGAAGTTTTGCAGTTCTAAACTAGCAAAATCTATTAAGAGAAGATCTATTCTGTTTTCAAAACCATTCTTTAATTATAATTATCAAAGTTTTAATGTGTAAAGCTGATTAATATGGGTGAAATACTAACTGAAATTGACGATAACTTACAATATTGGATTAGTAAACAACAAATGTTTTTTGTGGCTACCGCTCCTTTGTCTGCCAATGGTCATATTAATTGCTCTCCTAAAGGGTCTGATTCTTTTCGCGTAATTAATCCAAAGACAGTAGCCTATCAAGACTTGACAGGAAGTGGCATCGAAACTATTGCCCATCTGCAAGAAAATAGCAGAATTGTGATCATGTTTTGTGCCTTTGCAGGCGCACCGCAAATTATTCGTTTACACGGGCAAGGCACTCCCCTCTTTCCAGATAGCGCCGATTACCAGCAAATAGCAAAACTATTTCAGCCTCATCCAGGGGAAAGATCCATTATTAAAATAGATGTCCAAAGAATTGCGACTTCTTGTGGTTTTTCCGTGCCTTTATACGATTATGTAGATGGGCGTGATGTTTTAGATAAATGGACAGAGCAGAAAAGTCCAGCAGAATTAGCTGCCTATAGACAGAAGAAAAATCAATTAAGTATCGATGGTTTACCTGGATTATCTTTTTAAAGATCAATCAATCTTGCTATTTAGTTTTCAGAATCTTTTAAGATAGAAAAAACATTTTAATCAAACTTGATGCAAGCTATCACTCAAGATCCAACTAAAATCTCAACTTATTTTCGCGCACTTGCCGACCCTTTAAGAATACAAATAATCGAATTACTGCGCAATCAAGAGCTATGTGTTTGTGAACTGTGTGAAAAAATTGATGTAAGCCAATCTAAATTATCTTTTCATCTCAAAAATCTTAAAGAGGCTAACTTACTAACTTCTCGTCAACAGGGTCGCTGGATTTACTACAGCCTCAATCTAGCTCAATTTATGGTTTTAGAAGGTTATTTGGCTGAATATCGACTTTTGGGCGAGACTTTACCTGCTAAAAGTTGTAATTAAAACTTTAAAGAATCAAATTACAAATATTAGTTTTGTCGTGTATCAAGTAAAAAAAATATTGAACCAATGGTAAATAGCAAACTAGCTAAGTTATGAAAAATAGCGTGTATGGAAATATCTTCAGTCAGTTCGAGAATTCCATCAGCCATAAAAATTAATGAGCCAATGAGAAATAACCAACTAACTAAATACGCTCGATTTTCTATATTTGTTATTGCTATTAATTCTGAATGGACGAGTGTGACGAATTTTTTTATTTGTTCGTGAGCTTTACTATTCATCTGCTTTGCTGGTAGCACTTTTTACCTCTTAAAATTTGTTTTGTAAAAAATCAATTGTAAATTATTAATTTTTATTGCCCAAATCGTTACAATTACAGAATAAGTAATTCAAACTATAAGAGATATTAGAATCTTGCGCGATTATCAAAATCTTGCGGTGAGTTGAGAACAATGAGGTAGAAATTTTATGGCAAGGTCATCACAGAAACCACCAACTCAAACCCAATCACCAATCGTTTCCAGTGAAAATTTAGGTTGGCAATCTATTCTCGTTGAGGAATTCCAGCTACCACCAGGAAGTGGAGAATTTGGCTCTTTTCGAGAACACATGATTACCTTGTGTTTAGCAAACAAACCCCATCGTATTTGGCAGACTATTGGCGATCGCTCTTATGTGGGAGTTTATACTAGAGGGGATATTTCGATTACTCCAGCCGAACTTCCTGGTTCATATCGAGCAGACGGTGATGACCATTATCTACAAATAATCATTCCTCCTCAGTTTCTCAAACAGATTGCCACAGAAACAATTAATTCTGATCCCGATCGCTTAAAATTAACTACAAAATTTCGCGTCCGTAATCCCCAAATAGAGCAGCTAGCAATGATGTTACGTGCCGAACTTTATCAAGGCAAGGGTGGAATGGGACGGCTTTATATTGAGTCTTTAGCTAATGCACTGGTAGTTAATTTACTGAGAGATTATTCTGGGACTAGACCAGATATTGTAACTTATGAGGGGAGATTGAGCGATCGCTCACTTTTACAAGTAACCGATTATATTAATGAGCATCTAACTCAAGCAATTAAACTAAAAGAGTTAGCAGAAGTTTTAGGTATTAGCCAATTTCATTTCAGCAGATTATTTAAACAATCGACAGGCGTATCTCCTCACCAGTATTTCATACAGCAAAGAATCGAACTAGCTAAAAAACTTTTAAAAAAAGAAGACAAATCGATCGCAGATATCGCTTTAGACTGTGGTTTTAATAGTCAAAGTCATTTAGGAACTCACTTTCGTTCTATAACTGGCATGACTCCTAGAGAATTTCGCCAAAATTAAGATGCGTCCTGACTTTTGAGATCAAGTTAAGAACATTAGTCATTGGTCGCTACTTGCTACTCATTACCATATCAATTTTTTTTGATGCATCAAGATTATTTGATGTAAAATCTAATTACTTCCACAATTTTTAGTGGGGAAATTAGAAGCCGTATGAACTCTGAAAGTCCACAAATCAACGATCGCGCACTTAAAGCTGGTAGTCAGCTGAGTTTTTTTGAAAAGTATCTTACTCTTTGGGTTGCTCTCTGTATTGTTGCAGGAATTGCTTTAGGTAAACTTTTTCCTGGGGTAGCGCAATCCTTAGATGCCATGAGCGTTTATAACGTTTCCATTCCGATCGCTATCTGTCTCTTTTTCATGATGTACCCGATCATGGTGAAGATTGACTTTTCTCAGGCAAAGAAAGCAGCGCGATCGCCCAAACCTGTATTATTAACCTTGGTAATTAACTGGTTAGTTAAGCCCTTTACTATGGTGGCGTTTGCCCAGTTTTTCCTGGGTTGGTTATTTCTGCCTTTATTGTCGCAAACCGAATTGATCAGAGGTGTAGAAGTTACTCTGGCTAATTCCTATATTGCAGGAACAATTTT
>JBEANW010000297.1:0-6920 GCA_041165225.1 Cyanobacteriota bacterium
AGAAAACCTCATCTTGCCAAAGTCGCTGAAAATTTTCCAGCCCGATCCACTCTGGAGGCTGGGTAATATCGTATTCATAGCGGGTGAAACTGAGGGCAAAGGCTTGGATCGCGGGGAAGAATACAGTTAATCCTAATAAAGCGATCGCTGGAAATAGAAATAAATAAGGAGTTAGCTTTTGCCGATTCATATCGCCGATTCAACTCAATAGTAGATGGGTGAATAGACTTCTTGCAAGAATCATTATGAACTAGCTTTCTAAGAGGGAAAAGGGAAAATAATTAATCTTTTATTCATGTAAGAGAACTAAAATAATTTAGCGGTAATTGCTTCTAAGGCTGTTAATCCAGTTAAAGAGCCTCGGATCAGTCTGATGGCAGCAATAGGTTGTTTGATTAGGGCGATCGCCAGAGGCAAAGTCTGAAGATTTCCTTGGCTATCAATGGATTGGTTTAAGTCGGGAAGATCGCCACGGAGATCGTCACTGACCACCCGCATCATGGCGACAGCTAAGCCTTGGCGCTGTAACTCCTTTACATAGCCATAACCTTCCATCTCCACGATGGTGGCGGAATACTGTTGAGCTAGGATTAGCTTTTCCCTAGCTTGGTTGATCATGCGATCGCTCGTCAAAGCAGCAACTAGATGACTTTGATCAATCGTTAATTGCTTTTGAATAGCAGCAGTCAATTCAGCATCAAGATCGATGAGATTATGACTTAAGTCTTCACAGCTTCTAACTAAAACCAAGTCCCCAACAGCATGCGTATCAGCTAAACTACCGCATAGCCCCAGAATTAAAACCTTGGCAGAACTATTTATTTCCTGAGCATAATTAGCTAAGACTTGAGTGATATGCTTAACACCGATAGGAATAGCAATAACTTTAATGTGATCGATGTTAGCTTTAGCCAACCCACGACAAACTGCTTGGTACTCTGCTCCTTGAGGCACAACAATAGTATTAAACAATAGTATTAATAGATAGCATTTACTACTTTTTCAAATTGATTCCCATATTTAATTAATTCATGTCTTCAACTGAACCAAAATCAGAGCGAAAATCTGACTTGTGGCGCAATCTCAAAGAAAACAGCATCACCGTGTTTGTGGCTCTAGCATTAGCCTTGGTGATTCGGCTCTTTATTGCTGAACCTCGTTACATCCCTTCAGAATCCATGTTTCCTACTTTATCCACAGGCGATCGCTTAGTGATCGAAAAAGTAGGCTATAAATTCCATCCGCCAGACAAGGGAGATATCATCGTCTTTCAGCCACCAGAAATGCTGAGACTGATTGGCAACTTCGAGAAAAGTCAGGCTTTTATCAAAAGAGCGATCGCCAAAGCAGGGGAAACAGTAGCAGTCAAAAACGGCGTAGTCTACGTCAACGAGCAACCTTTGACCGAAAACTATATAGCAGCACCTCCAGAATACGAACTTATCCCCGTTACCGTGCCAGAAGGACAGCTATTTGTCATGGGCGACAACCGTAACAATAGTAATGATTCTCATGTTTGGGGTTTCCTCCCAGCAGAAAACGTGATTGGTCGAGCAGTTTTTCGCTTTTGGCCTTTAGAGCGGATTGGGATAGTGTAATTGCTAACGTTCTGGCTAAGGGGCTGCTTTTGGCTTGCTCGTTTGAATAGATCGTAATGTTTTCCTTCTTCGATATATCAATCCATTGTGTTAAATCAGGCTCATAAATCGTAATAATTTTCGCGTTGCTAGAGTCAACCATTGAAACCTGTAGATGTAAAGCTCGGTTCGCCAAAGTAAAGCCTAGTAAGAGACAACTTGGTGAATACTTATCATCTGGATAATCCTCAACCACCTCCATTGTTACACTTACCTCTCTAATCTCTGCTTCGCTAATATTGCGCTCAATCATTCTCTTAAACGCATGGCGAGTAAATTCAAATTTTAGAAACCAGAGGATTTGAAGTGTCACTGGTTAATAGCCATCATGTCAAAACTGTACCAGGACGTAAAAGTGATGTTCTAGACTGTCAATGGCTACAACAACTCCATAGTTATGGACTGTGTTTAATTTGTTTCTTAGGAGTTATTAATTTCCATCTCAACTGATTCGCCAAAACCGCATTGCTCCATAATTGTTGTAGGAGTTCTAAACTTCTTGAGAGTTGTCTAGATTAGAAACCAAGTAATTACATTTTACTTACTTTGGTTGAACACTATAAAACACAAGTTATTGATGCCAGATTCACAAGCGATTAACCAAGCCGTTGCCAATTTATACAACACCTATCCTTTCCCTCCCGATCCCCTTTCCGATCTGGAGCCTCCTGGCTATAACTGGCGTTGGAGTTGGACGGCAGCCTATAGTTTTTGTACAGGAATGAAGCCGACGACACAAGATATTCGGATTCTGGATGCAGGTTGTGGTACAGGTTCAGGTACAGATTATCTAATCCATCTTAATCCAGCAGCAGCAGTTACGGCGATCGATCTGAGTGAAAAGGCGTTAGAGGTGGCAGAAGAACGCTGTAATCGTTCAGGAGTGATTGCTAAACATGCTAAACCAGTGCAGTTTTTTAACCTGAAGCTAGAAGAGGCAACTCAGCTAGAAGGGGAGTTTGATTTTATTAACTGCGTTGGGGTGCTACATCATTTACCCGAACCAGACAAGGGAATCCAGGCATTAGCTAAAAAGTTGAAACCAGGCGGTATTTTACATATTTTTGTTTATGCCGAATTGGGACGGGGGGAAATTGCGCTGATGCAAAAAGCGATCGCACTACTGCAAGGGGATCAACGGGGAGACTATCGCGATGGGGTAAAAGTGGGCAGAGAAATTTTTGCTAATCTACCTGAAAATAATCGAATTTTGCAACAGGATAAAAAGCTGTGGTCACTGGAAAATCATCGAGATGAATCCTTTGCGGATATGTATGTTCATCCCCAGGAAATTGACTACAACGTAGAGACACTCTTTGATTTGATTGAAGCTTCGGGATTAGATTTTGTCGGCTTTTCCAATCCTAAATATTGGCAGTTAGAGAGGCTATTGGGAGAGTCTGATGAATTAATGGCTAGAGCAAAAGGATTAAGCGATCGCGCTTTATATCGTTTAATCGAATTACTAGACCCTAGTTTGACCCACTATGAGTTTTTTCTAAGTAAACCCCCTCTAGAGCAGGAAGATTGGTCAGACGACGCAGTACTGAGTCAAGCCATACCTGAATGTAGTCCCTGTATGCAGGGGTTCCCTAGCCAAAGTTTTCTCGATTTTGAATATCAAATGGTGTATCTAACAGAGGCAGAGTATCAGTTTATGCTGGCTTGTCATCAAAATACGGAACAACAAGTCAGTGTTAGTGAGATTTTGACGAGGTGTGACTTGGATTTAGAGGGAGTGCGATCGCTATTTAAACGGCAGTTAATTATTTTAAGCAGCAATTAAACCTGGCGATCACCTGGATATTAGTTGATTTAGTTGACTGCTACTTTCTCTAAACTATCAGGATTTGAGATCCCAATTCCAAGATATAAGGACGCCTAATATCAATGACCAAAACCTTAATTATTTTTAGTCGTTATCCAGAGGCAGGAAAGACAAAAACGCGGATGATTCCTGCTTTGGGTGCGTTGGGTGCTGCGGAGTTACAGCGAGAGATGACCGAGTATACGTTAAAAACTGCGATCGCCTTACAATCATCCTCTGATATTGCAATCCAAATTCATTTTGCAGGGGGGGAGATTCAGTTGATGAGGGAATGGTTAGGGGCAGATTTTGATTATATTCCTCAAACATCGGGGGATCTGGGAACTAAAATGCGCTCTGCTTTTGACCTTGCCTTTGCGTCGGGGAATCAACAGGTAGTGATTATTGGTATTGATTGTCCTGATATTGACCAAGAGATACTAACTACAGCATTTAATTCCTTAGAACATCATGATTTAGTTTTGGGTGTGGCAGCAGATGGGGGATATTATTTGATTGGCTTGCATCGACCAATTGATCTGCTTTTTCAGAACATTACTTGGGGAACAGAACAAGTCTTAACCCAAACAAAAAATATTGCCCAACAACTAGAATTAGATGTGTACTATCTACCTACTTTAGCTGATGTTGATCGCCCCCAAGATCTTAAGATCTGGCAGAAATATACTTAATTAACCAATTACTTTGGAAGAGAAAATTTTACGACTAAGCCCCTATCCCATCAGATCTTACCAACGGGAAAAGTGATTATTCACGCTTATTGAGTTCATCAGTAACATATATCAAAATTTTGTGGCTCTGGCTACATAATTAGCTGCAAAAAGAAGCTATATATAGTATTCAGAACTTTAGTCAGCCATTGGACTTAAATAAAAAACCGAGATTTCTTGACATCAGTTTACAGAAGTTAATATTAGTATATAATTGCTAGATACAATTTTCAATTTATCTAATTGTTCCTATTCAAGCAAATTTATTAAGAGCATTAATACTAATCCTAAAATTCCCTATTTTTTCTATGAATAACACTCAAGCCAAGCAGACAGACCTTCCTCATGTAGTAATAGTCGGCGGTGGTTTTGGCGGACTGTATGCAGCGAAATCTTTAAAGGATGCTCCTGTTAAAGTAACCTTGATTGACAAGCGTAATTTCCATTTATTCCAGCCTTTGCTGTACCAAGTAGCCACAGGTACTCTGTCTCCCGCTGACATTGCTTCTCCTTTGCGGGTGATTTTGAGCAAACATAAAAACACTCAGGTTTTATTGGATAAGGTGGTGGATATTGATCCCAATGCCAAGAAGGTTTATTTAGAAGAGAGAGAAGCCTTGGATTATGATGCTCTGATCGTGGCAACAGGGGTCAGTCACCATTACTTTGGCAACGATCAATGGCAGGATGATGCTCCTGGGTTGAAAACCGTCGAGGATGCCTTAGAAATGCGTCGTCGGATTTTTACGGCGTTTGAAGCAGCAGAGAATGAAACTGACTCTGAAAAGCGGCAAGCTTTATTAAACTTTGTGGTGGTTGGTGGAGGGCCTACTGGGGTTGAATTAGCTGGAGCGATCGCCGAAATTGCTCATCAATCCGTTAAGGATGACTTCCGTGATATTGATACAACCCAAGCAAAAGTGCTGTTGTTTGAAGGAATGGAGCGAATTTTGCCCCCTTACCCTGAAGAGTGTTCCGCTGCCGCTCAAAAATCCCTAGAGAAATTGGGTGTAGATGTTCAAACCAAAACTTTAGTTACCAACATTACTGATAATTCCGTAACTTACCGTCAGGGAGAAACAACCAAAACTATTAAGGCCTATACGATTCTGTGGGCGGCAGGAGTAACGGCATCATTTATGGGTAAGGTGTTGGCAGAACGTACAGGAGCAGAACTAGACCGTGTTGGTCGAGTAATTGTGGAGTCTGACCTGAGTATCAAAGACTATCCCAATGTGTTTGTCATCGGGGATCTAGCTAACTTTCCCCATCAAGGAGAACGGCCTCTACCAGGGGTTGCTCCCGTGGCAATGAAGGAAGGGGAATATGTGGCGGATTTAATCGCCAAAAGAGTTATTGGAGTGAAGGTTAAACCTAAACCTTTTAGTTACCAAGATCTAGGCAGTATGGCAGTAATTGGTCAAAACAAAGCTGTTGTCGATCTTAGTTTTGCTCGCTTTTCTGGGTTCATTGCCTGGATCATTTGGGTGTTTGCTCATATCTACTACCTGATCGAGTTTGATAATAAGCTGATCGTCATGATTCAATGGGCTTGGAACTATTTTACTCAGGGAAGAGGAGCGCGTCTGATTACCATCAATCCTGCTTTGCAGTTAGAAATTAAGCGTCCTCGGCAAGATCAAGAATCTGCACCACAGTCCAAAGATAAGTCGAAAGAGCCAGTATCAGCGTCTGTATAACTAGACTATGGGTGATTATGACTTGTAATGGTGGTGATCTTGCTCAAGAATTGTCGTGTACACAGCAACAAGATTTTTGGCGATCGCCTTCCAGGTATAGTAACAATTTACCAAGCGTTTACCATTCTTCCCTAACTGATGCCGTTGAGCAGGAGAATCTAAGAGTTGGGCGATCGCAACTTGCCGATCTGGGGCAATATAAATACCGAGATCGTCTGAGCCACGATGCTGTCAAGCTTTTTGCATCCTTTGGATGAGGATTTATAGGCGATCGCCACTATAGTTTAAAATTCCAGCAATTCCGCACATTTTTAAGTTAAATAGTTTTGTCTGTCAGCTTTAATCAAATTATCATCTATTATCTTTAAATTTCCTTGTAACTTTTCCTAAATAGAAGTGAGATTATGGAACATAATAAGATCATTGCTACCCTGGATAATATATATAAAACATAGTTACTGATGAGTTCTCTAAAAGCCACAATAGTCCAACAATTAGACTATCTTCCTGACAATGCACTTAAGCAAGTCTTAGATTTCGTTGAGTTTTTAAACTGGCGTAAAACGACAAATCGCCGAATAGACTCGACAATAATTGATGAAAAATTAGATAAAGAACAAAATATTGCTTGGTTAGAGGTGGACTTATCCAATCTTGGTGAATATGACCTTTATGAATGGCAATTAGAAGAATTAGAGCAAGGATTACCCATCGAGATTGATTCACAAAAGGGAATCGTAATAGTAGAAGAATGACAACTCGTCCTTTAAAAGTTGGAGATATTGTAACAACACGTTTTCCCGAACAAATGCCTCAAGGAAGAGAACAAGAAGGTTATCGTCCAGCAGTAGTAGTGGGATTTCCTAACCTTTTGGGTATCGCTCGCTTTCAAGTAATAGTGGTTGTGCCAATGACGACTTACAAAAATCAATCTTGGGCAGATAATTCGCCAAATTTATATCCCATATTTTCTGCTGGTATTGCTGGATTAAAATCTCCTTCGATTGCTTTATTAGATCAAGTTAGAGCCATTGATGGGAGAAGA
>JBEANW010000298.1:0-5431 GCA_041165225.1 Cyanobacteriota bacterium
TGGGTTGTTTTTGGGGTGCAGAAAGAAAATTCTGGCAACAACCAGGAGTTTACACCACCGCAGCAGGTTATGCAGCAGGACATACTCCTAATCCTACTTACAAAGAAGTTTGTTCTGGCATGACGGGGCATAACGAGGTGGTGTTAGTGGTTTACGACCCTGAAAAAATTAGCTATGAAGAGCTACTAAAAGTTTTCTGGGAAAGCCACAATCCTACTCAAGGAATGCGCCAAGGTAATGATCGCGGCACTCAATATCGTTCGGGAATTTATACTTATACCCCAGAACAGAAACAACAAGCGATCGCATCTCTCGAAGCCTATCAACAAGAATTGAGCAAGGCTGGTTATGATCCGATCACGACTGAAATTATTGAAGCCCCTGAGTTTTACTATGCTGAGGATTATCACCAACAGTATTTAAGCAAAGTACCGAATGGCTACTGTGGTTTAGGGGGCGTGGGAGTTTGTTATCCCCCTGGGGCTTAATAATGTTCAGCTTTAGTATTTGGTAGTTAGGGAGTTAGGGAGTTAGGGAGTTAGGGACTTAGGGGTTTAATGGGAAGTATCCCTTTTCCCTTTTCCCTTTTCCCTTTTCCCTTTTCCCTTTTCCCTTTTCCCTTTCCCCATCTAAAATTAGATCAGTGCAAACTGTTCTCCAGTAATCGTATCGGGAGCAGCGGCGTTAGTGATATCAATATTATCTAAAGTTACTTGTTGACCAAAAATATCGGTGACTAATAGATCCTGTACTCCGTTAAGGGGATAGTTCCCTTCCATCACAAAGCGATTATCAGACTCGCGGTTGAGTTCGACTAAATCACCGTCAGCTTCGATTAAATCAACTCTTTCAATCGGATAGCGATGGTTGTTTAATCTAGTGGCGGCATAGTAGGGATTTGTTCCACTAATGGTTTCGACGACAATACCCTCACCAATACTGTGACCATAAGCTGTGACATAATCATCAGGTGGTCCCACTAATTGATATTCAATGTTCACTGTCCCGTCCACAGGATCTGCCACCCGCTCGAATGCTTCGGCACTCATATCCATGCCGTCTGCTCTTTCCACCAAACGATCCGTTACCTGAACAATAATTGGTGCTGCGCCATCTCTTTGTTTAGGGCCAGATACTTTCATAAAAGCACCACTGGCTTCCGAACCATTCCACTGAATATTATTGATAGCGACGACTTTGTGTAGCTGATCTTGAGTGGGGATATCGAACCCTGATGCACCTAAACCACCAGCAGGATGAGCAGCATCAAAAAACGTAGCACGTCCCTGATATTCCTCTTTAATTGCTAATTCAGGCTGAAGATCAGGATTTTCAGTAGTGTAAATACTTTCATGAATGCTAGGGCTATCAAAGCCAAAGCCATCTAGTTCATAGTTTTCGGGTTTGGTAGTGACGGAGCCATCTCCCGTAAAGCCGAAAGTGATAGTTTTACCTGCTGCAATTTCTCGATTCCAAGCATTATGAGAAATGACATAGTTACCATTTTGGTTTTCCTCGATCGCCGCATCCCAAATATTATTAATCTGGTTGGGGAAATCAAATTCTAGATTCCAGCTATCAATATTGCGATCGCTGGTATTGGTAATGGATATTGAACCTTGAAACCCATTACCCCAATCCTTGACCAAGGAAAAGTTGACATCAACAGGAAGGTCATTCGTTGCGCCCGTAGTTATCTCAGTATTATTTGTATTACCTGAGATTGCTGCTGGGATATCTTTAGTTACGGTGTTTTCTGTAATAGAATCCTTGACTGGCATCACCTCAATGGCATCAGATTTAATCTCCCCTAGTCTAATTTCTTGCGGTTCTAGAATTTTCCCTTGAATTTTGTTGGTATTAAAAATAATCGAAGTGCTTTCTTGAGCATCAAGGCTTTGATTGTAGTCTACTGGCTTGAGGGTGTAGCGATCGCCTGTATGACTGATAATTTCTGCTCCCCAGATCTCTTCTGGGCTAATTTCCATCTTAGAGACAAATTCAATTGTCCAATCTGCTAAATTTGTGCCTGTATTAGTTAAATCTAATTTACCTGTAAATCCTTTGTCCCATTCGCTTTCGACGGTAAACTTCGTTCGGATGGGATGATTAGTTGAAGATTGCATATATCTACACTCGCTTTTGATGTACTGCCTCATAATCTCTTTATAATTCAAAAGAAAGTGTGACAACAATCAAAGAGCAAGTGTGACATTAAGCTTTGGGACGTAGCACCCGCCAAAAGCCGACAATATTGAGAGACTTTTAGCTAAGAGACTCTAAATAATCTCTAATCAAGTTTCTGCGTCGTGGTTGGCGCAGTTTTTGCAGCGCCTTGGCTTCGATTTGTCTAACTCGTTCGCGAGATAACTCTAAACAACGACCAATTTCTGCCAAAGAGAAGGGTTTTTCGCCTCCAAATCCAAACCGCATTTGAATTACTTCCCGTTCGCGACTAGTTAATTCTGAGAGGAGATAATGCAAATCTTTTTGTAAAGACTCTCGCATCAGAGTTTCTTCAGGAGAAGCGCTTTCTGTTTCTAATAAATCTCCCAACTCAGTATCTTTTTCCTTACCGACTTTGATCTCTAAAGAAACTGAACGAGGTACTCGTAACAAGACTTCGCGGATTTGAGCTGCGGTCATGTCCAACTCTTGAGCAATATCCTCAATTTTAGGTGTGCGTCCTTTTTCTTGAGAAATTTTGCGCTGGGCTTTCTTAATCTTGTTGAGCTTTTCGGTGATATGAACAGGGAGGCGGATCGTTCTGCTTTGAGTGGCGATCGCTCTAGTAATACCTTGGCGAATCCACCAGTAAGCATAGGTACTGAAACGATACCCTTTAGTGGGGTCAAATTTTTCCACAGCCCTTTCTAAACCAAGAGTTCCTTCTTGAATTAGATCAAGTAGTTCCAAACCACGGTTTTGATACTTTTTAGCTACAGAAACCACCAGGCGCAGATTCGCCTTAATCATATGTTCCTTCGCACGGATACCATTCTTCTGAATCCGATCTAATTCTTTAACATCACAGCCGATTATTTCTGCCCAAGCTTGTTTGCCCACCGCTAACTTTTCCTTCAACAGCGGAATCTCCATTCCCAGGGTCATTGCCCATCTTTTGATAGAAGGACGATGACTCAGTTGAGTTACCAAGCGATCGTGGACATCAACTAGCTTAATAAATTCTTGCAGAGTAGTGTCCCCTGACTCGGAAGCCTTAGCTCGTTCTTCTAAAATATTGATGTGGCGCTGTACCTTCTGAGCTTCAGAAACTTCTTCATCTCTCTCTAATAGAGGAACTCTACCAATTTCTTGCAAATAAAGTCTAACTAAGTCGGTAGTCGTGCGACTGCCTCGGCGAGCAATAGTATCAGGATCGGCGCTATCTAAATCGAGTTCCACCAATTCTTCGCTAAATTTATCAGGACTATCTTTGTCCAGATCAATGTCCACATCTAAATTTAAATCGATGTCAGCAGAAGAATTGTTTCCGTCGGTTTCAGTGTAAGAAGAATTAGCAAGCATAGGGATCATTGTAATGACGACTCAAGTGAAGGTTGTGGGGTGACTTCCTCCTCTTAAAATAGATTGCCCAATTCACCTTTAAGAATGAACATAAACTGAAGTATTATTGGCTGTTATTCAGTTTCTTGGCGCTCTTTTCCGTGAAAATACGGCTAATTAGCTGTTGTATTAATCACTTAAGTATTGAGGAAGCTATCAAATATTGCTCTATGGTGCGAGGAGCTATTTGTCTAGTTAAAAGTTCCCTGAAACGAATAAATGTAATATTTCTTTACATAATATCTGAAGAGAGAAGCTAATTGGGTGAGGAAATTAAAGCTTTGTTGCTTACTGGTTAAGGAACAGGGGGAGGTTTCTAATTAGTTCCCCAAAAAAGACCAAAAAAGAAGCCACCAATAATTTAGCGGCTTTCAGTAAGAAAATATTGAGCTTGCTATCCGTAATTACACTGGAGAAATATACGGTTTTTGGCGAGGATAAAGCTGGATTAAAGCTCTAACTTGTTCTGCATGATAAGAGCTACGGGTTAAAGGGCTAGAGACGACTTGCAAAAAGCCAAGGGATTTGCCGAACTCTTGCCAAGCCTGGAACTGTTCAGGCGTAATAAAATCTTTGACTCCTAGATGTTTTTGGGAAGGTTGAAGATATTGTCCAATGGTCAAAATATCGCAGTCTACAGTTCGCAAATCTTGAATTACCGCGCGCACTTCCTCATCGGTTTCGCTCAAGCCCACCATAATGCCAGATTTGGTATAGACCCAGGGAGCAATGTTACGAGCCTGTTGTAATAGTTCTAGCGATCGCTGATAATTTCCTTGAGGACGTACTCGTTTATAAAGTCGGGGAACAGTTTCCGTGTTGTGATTTAAGACATCAGGCTGAGCTGCCAAGATCACCTTTAGCGCCTCCCAGTTGCCACACAAGTCGGGAATTAATAGTTCAATGGTAGTTTGAGGCGATACCTTTCTCACCTCCTCAATACAGCGCACAAACTGGGATGCACCTTCATCGGGGAGATCGTCTCGATTAACGGAAGTAATTACTACGTGCTTCAGTTTCAGACGGCGTACTGCTTCCGCTAGCTGGAGAGGCTCATAGGGATCGAGAGCCTGGGGTTTTTTCTCAAAATCAATATCACAATAAGGACAAGCGCGGGTACAGGCGGGCCCCATAATCAGAAAAGTTGCTGTGCCAACGCTAAAGCATTCGCCAATATTTGGGCATGATGCCTCTTCACAGACAGTATTTAAAGATAAGTCCCGTAGAATCTCTTTGACCGTACCAACCCTTTCCAGTTGCGGCGCTTTTACTCTTAACCAGTCTGGTTTTGCTACCACTCGCGATCGCTCCAGTTGCTATAACATCGATGACTTTTTAATTTTATCTTGTCATCGAACTGGCGTTAAAATTAAACCATGAGAATTTATGGAAATAGGCAACTGAAAACAGTTCCAGGACAAAGAACTCGTCCCACTGCTGCCAGGGTAAGAGAAGCGGTGTTTAACATTTGGCGAGATCGCCTGAAGGGATCTAGCTGGCTAGATTTGTGTGCGGGGAATGGCTCTATGGGAGCCGAGGCGCTATGTCGGGGAGCAAGGAGGGTAGTCGGCATTGAACAATATGGTAAAGCCTGTAAAGTAATTGAATCCAACTGGCAGCAAGTAGCAGAGCCTGGACAATCCTATGAACTGATTCAGGGAGATGTCTTACTCAAAATCAAAAAATTAACAGGGCAGCAATTTGACTGGATTTATTTCGATCCACCCTACGACAGTTATTTATACTTGCCTGTTTTAAAAGCGATCGCTACTCTAGAATTAGTTACCACCGAAGGAGCGATCGCTGTGGAACACAATCCTAGGTTATGGCAAGCCAAAGAAATACCAGGATTAGAAATCTATCG
>JBEANW010000299.1:0-5735 GCA_041165225.1 Cyanobacteriota bacterium
ATTCAACAAACGTCGCTTAAATGTAGATGCATCGTAGGGGGGAACGGCTGTTCGCCCCCACAGAAGCACGGAGTCTATTCACTTAAAACGTCTGTAAGCAAAGCTTCTCCTCGACTAAATAACTCTCTAGCGTAGTCTGTCCAAGTACCCTGTCCCCAATAGCGAAAACAGCTTGTTTCGACCAGGAGGAGATAGAGCAAAGCCTCTTGATATTCTCTAGTTTTAGTAATTTCAGGATCTTCGGCTAGGAGGGCATCATATTTTTGATGGAACATTGCGCTCAACTGATTCATGGGTTCAAGAACATTTTCATAGCCTTTGACCCAACTCAAGTCATCTGTCCAGGATGCCCCATCCATATGAAATTGGTGGTCTGTTGCTTGGAGATGGGCGATCGCTTGCTCGACTTTTTCAGGAGTAGCAGCATCGGGATTAACTGCCTGCCAAATTTTATGTTGTCCTAGCCCCTGACACACAGGATAGTCTTCAGGATTAACTCCCGCAGCTTCAATTAGTTCGATATACTCTGTGCCATTCAACCCCACGACATTTTGCTGATCTTTTAGCTCATACCAAATAGGCTGAAAATCACGAGCATACTCATTCATCATCACCCCACCATTCTCACCATCAGCAATTTGACTGCCGCAGCTAGGGACAGCAATCTTGCCGATTAGTTGTTTTTCTTTTCCCTTGGCTTCGTGGTAAGGCTGCATTTGAGCCACTAACTTGGTATCCGAGCCTTGAGTTTTAATCAGTGCGGTGATACTAATTGTTTCTCCCTGGGAATTACGGGCAACTAGACGATTGGGCAGATACTTATCATCATGGTGTAAACCTGAGCCATCCAATCTTTCTACGGAATGTTCCTGTACTAGTAGCCAGCGGTAACCGCATTCTTTGAGAGCTTTGATGTATTCATAGAGAGTGTCGGGATGATTCGGCAGATGCATTTCGGGAGGTGAAAATCCTTTGACTCGCGCCAAAGCATCATAACCAAACAGTGCTGCAAAATAATGTTGCCAAGCTTGAATATGCAGTTTGAGATCGGGAATTGGGGTAGAGGGAATTACGGCGTGACTCCACATCGTCCCCAACCATTCGACATAGGGTTGATAGGTTGTATCACAGGTAATTTTCTTGAGGTTGTCTAAAATATCGTGGCGCTCCATCTGCTGGAAACCCCAAAGCAAGTTGCCCGAATAGTCCAGCATGATACGGGGACTGCAACCATTAGCCACTAATTCAGGAATCCAGTCTCCCATACGGGAATAGCACCAGGCAAAAGCTTCGGCATTATGGTTATCTCCATCGTGGGGATGTTCAAACATATGCTGTAGATTACAGATCAATTCGCCGTTAGCTCCTGCGGGAATAGTCGGTTGATGCATATGGAGAGCGCAGGCAAAAGCAGCATTAACCTGACTCAGATCGACTTTGCTGTGGGGGAGAAATATCGGCTGATCGTGGTTCACGGCGATCGCCACTTCTGATTCCCAACCGCAGATATTGGGCAAGCCATTGGTCAAGACTGAGAGATGATTACGCTGTGCTGTAGCGGGAGACATAAGTTGTCCTCTAAGATTATTAGCAGTTGATTTAATTCTATGATCCTTAATCGGTTTTGCTGATGAGAAGTTTATCCAGAATGAACTGTTTGGCAAGAGCGATCGCTTCATCTCTAACTTCGTGCGCCATCTCAAACTCTTGATAACTCACCGCCACCCCAATTTTGCTTAGTTCATCTTTGGCTTTCGTAGCAGCTGCCAATGGCACTACGGGATCTTGTCTGCCATGAATAATCATGGTGGGGGGATAGCTCTTATTTGATTGCAGTTGAGGTTCATAATGCAAATATCCACTAAAGCTACATAGAGCGGCTAGAGGTAAAGTCAACCCGACATCTAAAGTCATCGCTCCACCTTGGGAAAATCCTGCCATCACGGTTCTCTCTAGAGGAACCCCTGTGGAAGCTTCTAGAGAAGTCATCCAGTCGAAGAGTAGCTCTCTGCTGCTGGCTAAACCTGTAAATTCTTTATTTTCTAAAGCATACCAAGCTCTACCCCCTGGCACTTGAAAATGATCGAAGGGGGCATTGGGAAACATATAGCCAAAGCCAGGCAAGTTTAATACCTTCGCAAACGGCACAAAATCTTGATAATTTGCCCCCCAACCATGAAGCATCACTAGCAAGTAGGTTGGTTGAGTATCGCTGGGGATAGCGGAAATGGCTTCAATCGTCGGCTTCATCTATTATTCACTTAAGTTACTTAGTCAGTTAATTTTAGATCATAGCTCGTTCGTCAAATAAAAAAATTGCCTGCAACTATTGGTCAATCTGCTTTTTTAGTAATAGTTGCCTACAATTATTTTGATGTTAAAAGTTACTAGCTAAACGCTGAAAACTGTAATCCGCTAGAAAGAAATTGATGCAATTCGACCCAGAAATCCAGGATTCACTTCTTGTTTAGCATCAATTAGAGGGTTGTTTGAAGACTTACTACCCAGGTTCAAAAATAGATAAACACAAAAAGTAATGATAGCCGCTAATAGTATTCTTTCCAACATTTCAATTATTCCCCCTAATATTGCCCTTAAAAATCCCTTAAGTCTTAATTATGTCCCATTTATGATAATCAAGTTAAAATATAACGCTAAATTTACAATCAGATATGGCTTTGAAGTTAATATTTCGCCAGAGAGATTACAGAAAAACCAGGCAGAATAGGGACTAGATAATTCCTTAAAAGTACTGTGAACCAGGGGATTTTGATTAACTAAGTGTTAAGACATTAAGCCAAGATTAAGTCATTACTACCTAAATCTAGATTCAAAGGTACTGTTAGCACGACCATAGCTGCGGTTTTGCCTCGGGTTCATCTGAAGTTTCTGACGGAGAATTAAGGCAAAGAACCCAAGATCTTCCACCAAATATCTTTTCCAAAGTCTACCAGGTTCAGACCCTAAGCGATAAAGCCACTCTAATCCTGCCGAACTCATCCAAGCAGGAGCGCGACGCAGGTTGCCTGCTTCAAAATCGATAGTCGCGCCAATGGCGAAGAAAGTTTTTACTTCCGTCAGACTGGAGCGATAACGACTAATCCATTTCTCCTGTTTCGGTGCGCCAACTCCCACGGCTAAGACGTTAGCACCAGAATGATTAATCATATCGACAATCCTGGCACATTCAACAGGATCATTTTCAAATCCCCAGGGAGGAGAATAGGATTGCACCACCATATTGCGTCCTACTTTGAGATTAATTCGCTGACGAGCTTGAGCTGCAACTCCTTCCACTCCTCCCAACAAGAAAATCTTGACCCCTTCATCTTGGCCATAGCGTTGGTAGAAAGCAGGAAATAGATCTGAACCTGAGACTTTTTCGTGAATCGGCTGACCTAAAAAACGGGAAGCATACATAATTAACTGACTATCACATACTCGATAATCGGCATCCTGATAGACTTGGTAAAATTCACGGTCTTTTTGCAACTTCATCAAATGATCTACATTGGGAGTGAACACCACGCCTCCCTGTTTCAGTTCATTAAGCAGCTCGTACATTCCGATATTATCAATGGGAATATTCAGTATATCGACTCGCGGATAATTCATTACTGTTTCTGCTAGCTCTTTGGCTTGGGATCGGTATTTACTCAATTTCCATACTCTCGACTCTATTTACGATCAATATTCATATTTGATGCACTCAATTCATTTACTTATATTAGATATCTCAAGCAAATGAGTAAAAACACTGAGAAATTAAATATAGGATTAACTGTAGTATTAACTTTTTCCATCCCCCAGGAAGCTATAAATTAGCAATAATTAGCTAGATAAAAGCGCATTTATTAAGTTCATCTGATGGCGCTCTAGCCTATAATACTTGATTCGTTAACCTCCTAAATGTACAGATATGCCGTGAACTCACTTAAAATCAAGGTTGACAATTCTAGTCATTTTCACATAAGTACATATTACAGTATGTCCCCTTAATTTAGCTTTGCTACTATGTAATTATTCAGTAAAGATTCTTGTGTCAACAAATCTTCAACCGTAATACATAGACATCTCTCAGTATTAATACTGAATCGTAGTTTTAGGCGATCGCTGCCAGGATTTCCTAGGGGGTCAAGTCGAGCGATAGACCGTCCTCCCTCCCTATCGTTTAAGGGTTGAACTGTTTGTTCTGGGGTAGCTATGGTGCGAGTAATTAAGCGATCGCCATCATAAAATACTTCAGTGGTAGTGTCAGTACTGAGTTCCCCGATAATCAGTTCAATATTACTTTGGTTCGGGGTAGAAGCCCCTAGCACCAGTTCTTTTGCTACCTTCATGGGATAGGGTTGTCCCTGGGGAATGATCGGGTGCCAGTCGTGACGCTTAGTACGACGATTCCAATAACGAATACCATAGCTATGATAGAGAAAGTCTTGTACTTCAATAGTTTGAGATACCTGTAACGCCCCAATGGCGATCGCTTCAAGCTGAAGTTGATTCTTTACCTGAACTTCATCAAAATATTTTCTTACCCACTGCTGCACCGCAGGAATCTGTACCGATCCCCCTACCAGCAATACAGCGTCAATCTCGGTCACTTCAACCCCATGACGTTGAGCCTGGCGTGATAGTCGCTCCAGCAGATTATCCAGACGCTCCATTAAACCTTGTTGAGTCAAAATCTGCTCAAAGCGATCGCGGTCTAGACTAAGCTCGTAAGTTTCCAAGGTTTCATCATCAAAATAAACCTCTTTTGCCTCAGTCACCTTAGAAAGCTGAATTTTGAGCCTTTCCGCCAAACGAGTAGTTAAAGTAGACTTGGCTAAAGATTGAGTAGCGACAAAATAATCCACCAGCCAGTTATCGAGATCAGAACCGCCTAAATTGTCTCCTGCCTTGGCAATTACCTTTGCCGTATTTCTGGTTTGAGCAGCACTGTTCCCCAACACTCTTTGACCCCACTTGAGCAGATAACCAGAAGACTTCGCACCCGCAGACAATTGCACCAAAGATAGATCTAGCGTGCCTCCGCCAAAATCAATCACCAATAGGGACGGTTGATCCGCAGTCCCATAACCTAAAGCCGCCGCCGTCGGCTCATCCAAGATACTAATCTGCTCCACTGCTAAGGACTGACAAATTTCCATTAACCAGAGACGGTAGGATTCAAAACTATCGACAGGGACAGTTACTACCAAGGATTTAACTTCTCCTACGGTGGACTGAAGACTGGTCAGCAATTCCCTTAAAAACCATGTCCCCACCTGCTCAAAAGTAATTTTGATTCCATCTAGTTCGGGTAAAAACCCTTGAATCTCTGAGCCAATCCCCCGTTTGAAATTAGCAAAAAAACGCTGATCACCAGCCAAATCCAAACCGCGATCTCGCACTGCCTGTCCCACAATTACCTTTCCTGCTGCTGCATCCTCCACGTAAACTAAACTAGGAATCAAGGGAGGTTGGGAATTAAACTGCTGAGACATCCCAGGGAGTTTAACCAGTTCAGCTTTACCCGTAGCTAGATTCCAACGAGCGATCGCTGTATTACTTGTACCAAAATCAATCGCGTAGGCGTTGGGAGATAGGGAGTTATCAGTCATCAACCAGATTAACCATCAAAGCTTATTGCCAATTAGTTTACCGTTTTTAGCAAAAGGCTAATCAGTAATATTTTTTGTTGAAACCTTTAAAGTAATTATCAGTTAGAGTGCATGAATCGAAAGTGCGATCGC
>JBEANW010000300.1:0-11932 GCA_041165225.1 Cyanobacteriota bacterium
ATTCAGCCCCCCCAACAGAAACTAATCTATTTGGTGATACCTTTGCTGCCGAAACTCCTTCGGTTATTCCCTTCCCTGATGAAAAACTCACCGATGCCCCCACTACAGTTCCTATCTCTTCTGAGATAGAGGCAATGGACTTTAATGAAATTAAACAGAAAACTGATATTGAAATCAAACGTTTAAGCTGGACTAAAGACCAGGGTAAAGAATTTTTAATGAGTCGCTATGGCAAACGAAGTCGTCTGCACCTGACAGACGAACAGTTGCTAGAGTTTCTCCGTTATTTAGAAACATTACCCAACCCAGTCAAATAATCACTACTCTTGTATCATCGTGCCAAAATAGCAATAATAGATACAATCAGATCCAAGACAAAATCCAAAATAAAATCCAAGACAAAATAGGAGTTACTCCCACAGAAAACCTATGCTACACCGCAAGATTTATCAACTCTGTCAAGATGGTCGTGAAGTGTGTATTTTCTTGCGGGATCAACAACGCTGGATTGAAAGTGGCCGTATTGTTGATTTCGAGGGAGATATTGTCACGATTCGTTATGAAACTGAAGAAGAGGATGAAATTAGCTCCTGGGAAGAAATGGTTCGCCTAGAAAGCATTGGTGCTG
Source organism: Cyanobacteriota bacterium (assembly GCA_041165225.1). GTDB lineage: Bacteria > Cyanobacteriota > Cyanobacteriia > Cyanobacteriales > Xenococcaceae > Waterburya. The sequence continues at coordinate 629 of JBEANW010000300.1, forward strand.
TCACCAGAAAACTCGCTTCTGTTTCTAAACTGAACACTGAAATTCTCGTGTCCGATGATTGCCCCGAAGCAGAGCAAATCTACCCCAAATCATCGGAACATAATCAGGATTAAGACTGCTGCACTAAGTCTCGTTCTAAGGCACTGGTTCATCGGATTCACCTGCTTCAAATACAGGACAGTAGCCTTCGGGAATGACCTTAAAGCCATAAAGGGGAGAAAATTGATTCCAACAATGTTGGTTGTGATAGTGAAAACAGCGATCGCAACAGTCTAGATCGGCTGAGATTCGCCCCTGGTTATTGGAGTTTAAGAGTTCTCGTTGGGATACTCCTTTAATTACTAACTCATTCCCCTGCCAACGAGCCTGAATAATGCCTGTGTCTGCCACCTGCTTCCATCTAGAGTCACTACTAATGTGATCGGGTAAGACAATAGCGATCTCCAATCCAGTTTCGTTCAGTTCTCCCTCATAGTAAATCGGTTGAGGAGTCTGGGGCTGCATAAAGCGATCGCCAATCGGCAGATCTAGCATTACTCCAGGGGATGGAGAATGTATCTGGTAACGATTGCGTAGTTCTTCTAAACTTGCCAGTTCCAGTAAATAATTTAACGAGCCATGAACTAAAATGACATGCTGTGGTCGCAGGTTATGAATTAACTGGGTGGTATTGCGTCCATCGCTGTGTTCTGCCAATAAATAAGTTTCGATCTCCACCGAAGACAAGTTGTGGAGCAATTCGAGCTGGGGAGAATCTGGATTAATATACTCCAGAGGATGTTCTGGCAACAGAATTAACCAATCCGCTACCTTATCGGACATATAACTCCATAAGTTACTGCGATAATCCACCAGAAAAACTCGACGATTTTGACTAGTAGCAAAGCGACTAGGATGATTGAGGCGGCGCATCCGTGGGCAGATTCTCTCGTCCCAAAACAAGGCTTGATGTTTGGCAAAGTTTTGTACTGATGGGGGAAACTGAGACAGTAACTCTAAATAAATATCGCAGGTTAGGGCAACGGAATCATCGACCCAAATGTCTAGATCTCTGCCTGTAAATTGATGATGGGAACGCAAGAGCTTGAGAATTTCCTGCCCTAAACCAATGGGGGGAACAGGCAGTAGTACATCTTTGCCGACTTCTAAAGCCCGATTAATCCGCTCCATGAGTTGTTTTTCCTGGAGACGACGATGAGGATGACGCACCGTACCGTAGCTTCCTTCCAGAATTAGCACATCTGGTGCTAAACCCCGTAAATGTTCAATGGACATCCCTTCCACTAACTGAAAGTTGGAGACGGAAAAATCCCCACTATACATCACTCGATAGCTACGCTCGACTGTCGTGAAGGTAATAATAATCGCTGCCGCCCCAGGTAAATGTCCCGCAGGCACTAGTTCAATTTGCAGCTGTTCTGTAATCTTTAAAGTTGAACGCCAAGGTAAGATCTGACACCAGGCAAAATCCTGTCCCTGGAGTTCTCCAACCCAATTGCAGGGCAACAGTTTAGCTGTCACTTCACTGGTATAAACAGGTATGTGAGGAAAAGCTCGATGTAGCGCTAATAAACCACGACAGTGATCTTCGTGAGCATGGGAACAAAAAATTAGATCCGCAGGAGGTTGCTCTTGCAAAGGAGACACGTCCGTCAGACCACAATCGAGCAAAATACGATATTTGCCCAGATGCATCAGTAAACAGACACCTTCATCCTCATGACCTGCTGCGTAAGTAAAGCAGGATAAAGGCAGGGAACTAGATTTAGTTTCTCCCTGACTTATTTTCATAATCTTTACTCCCAATAACCCAGATTTGGTTAATTTTCAACGTCAATTGACTAACGTCGCTAATTTAAGATCTTAAGTGATGGCAGCAATGAGTCTTATATTTACTTGTATTTAATTGAAGGGAAGTAAACTTCTTCAACAAATTAAGAAGTTTAGCAAAAATATCTTACAAGCTTGAAGCTAAAAGCCGATAGACAAACAACTTATTTTCCAACTTATAATTGATTGTTCACAGGTTAGTGAGCCGAACCATTACCGTCATATTTGTCTGTATCGTAATAACCTCCCTTGGTGCCAAAGTATAAACAAGCTACGGTGAAAATTCCTGTTAAGACCAAGATTATTAACTTGACATCCATAAAACTCAAAATTTATTTAATCAACTCCACACACCATGATAGTGTGACCAATTAAGAATAATTCTGCATAAAATCTGTTAATTATACTGGTTGGTTAAATCAACAAGCTTAAAAACTCAGAGAATCTATATAGCTTCTTCAATCGTCTCTGAGGACATCTGGGGGAAGAGAGCAGCCAAAGGGATTTCTTCTACTTCAGGTAATCTTTCCAAGAGAAGTCGTGAAGATTGATTTCCCCCCGAAAGACGTTTTAATAATTTTGGTCTGGGGTCATGGATCAGATAATAAATTTCGTCCCCCGCCTGCCATTCTTCATCTGCCACCGCCACTTGAAAGCTATCCCCCCGCTTGACGATGAGAGGCAGCATTTCTCCCGCGCGAATTAGAGCTTGTAGATGAGTTGATTTAAAGGAAACATCCGACTCTTGAATGATGGTCATGCCTAATTTAATCTGACCGTCATTAATGTAGCTATTCCAAGTTTTAATTGGTAACTGAGAGATTAATGCTTGACTAACTTTACTGGCACTGTTGCCCTCCGTGGAGCTATTTTGGGGGAAGGCAGCTAGCACCCTGGGGGGTTTAAACTCTTCTGCGGCTCGTTGCGCTAAAACCAAATTTACTTCGCCATTATTGGTTAAAGCCAAAAAAGTGCCGATCGATTCAATCCCCGCCTCGGCTAAAACCTCCGTATCGAGAGCGCTACTTTGAAAAACTGGGAGATTATCCGCTTCTGCCTTTTTGCAAGCTTCCGGATCAGTATCAATCATCACCACCGATTCTCCTAACTGTTGAAACAAGCGACCCATAAAGCGACCCAATCCGTCACAACCAATAATTACTGCCCCTTTAGCATTGCTAGAGGTAATGTTTAGCCAGTTGGCAACCCACCGTGCTGTTAATCCTTGGAAGAAAACCGTCATGAGAATAGTTAAAAAGACTAAGGCTTTGATGGCATCCCCACCATTAATTCCTTTCTCGGTTAATAAAATAGCAAATAAGGAAGCTACCGAAGCCGAGACGATTCCTTTGGGGGCAATCCAGGCTAAAAAGGCTTTTTGTCGCCAGTTCAAGTCACTATTCCAGGTACAAACTACAATACTAATTGGTCTGACCACCAACATTAAAACCGCCACTGCTAGCACACTACCCCAACCGAGAGCAAAGACACTGGCAATGGAAAGATCCGCCGCCAGGAGAATAAACAGCACTGACACACATAGCACCGTCAACTGACCTTTAAATCTCTTCAGCAGTCTTTCTTCAGGCAGTGCCGAAGCTTTAACGACAATGCCTGCCACCACCGTTGCCATTAGTCCAGACTCGCTCCGTAAACTCTGGGAAAGCCCGAATAGTCCCCAGACACCAGCCAAGACGACTAGGTTTTTTAGTTCGTCTGAAATACTGTTTGCCTGTTTTAAGAGTAATCCGAGTAGCCAGCCTCCCACTCCCCCAACTATGGCACCGATGCCGAGGCGTAGGATCAGACCACTCACAATATCGATGGGGGCAGCATTGGTATTGAGAATAGTATTCAGCACCACCACTGCCAGAATCGCTCCTACAGGGTCAATTAACACCCCTTCTCCTTCTAAGAGGGTTGCTACCTGGCGATCTACTTGCACCTGTTTTAACAAGGGACTAATGACCGTGGGTCCCGTCACTACTACCAAAGAAGCATAAAGAAAAGCGATCGCCCAAGGAAATTCTGCTAACCAGTGGGCAGCCATCCCTCCCCCAATCAGAGTAATTAATGTGCCAATGGTCACTAGGTTACGTAAACTACCTGAAACTTTACCCAGTTCTCGCAGTTCTAGATTTAAGCCTCCTTCAAATAGAATGATGGCGACAGAAAGCGCCACTAGCACTTCTAGTCCCACCCCTAAATCCTGGGGATGAAGTATATCTAAGGAACTTGACCCCAATAAAATACCAAATAGCAATAGAAAAACAATGCTAGGAACTTTGAAGTATTCGGCTACTACTTGGGCGCTGATACCTGCTAGAACGGCAATGACTATTTGGATGGTAATTTGAAAGGATTCTTCCATAAGATCAGAGAAAAATTAGCTTCTATGAAGGCTGTTAGCGGAGACTTGCCCAAAAATAGATTGCTCAACTTGATAATAGTTACCTTATTTCATTTACCATTCAAGTATATTGGTCAACCTAAAAATTGTAGGATCAAACCAGAAGAAATCTCAACCCAGTGACTAGTTTATTTCATCTTGACAAGATCTAGCAGATTTTTGACCATTGCTGGGTTAGTCATTCCCTGGGTTTTATGCCAAATTGCTTAATTTTTTCCAGGAATCTAGATGTCTATTTTAAAGAGCAGTAGTCTAGCGATCCTCCATAAAAAACATTTAGGATGAATTAATTTAGTTGCTATCGACAGAATAGAGATAGACTGATTAGGGCAAATCTCCAGGCAAAATCTTGTTAGGTTGCTTTTGGATAATCTCAGGTGATGATCAATAGACTCATTAATAAGTTTTTAAGTAGTATCGGGCAGGATTTCTCTCGCTAAGCGTTTAGGTTAGATGTCTCTGAAATATAAACAAGCTAGGTTTTAAGCTCCATATTTTTACACGCTTCCTAATTAAAATTGCCAAGATAAACAATTTAGCTTTAGTTATTACATTAACCTATGTCCATTAACCATGTATCTATTTGGAGAGGCTCCGCTAATAAGCTGAGACAAAGTGAAGTTTGGTTTGAGTACCTTTGCTTAATTGGTTTATTGCTAGCAGCATCAAGCTTATTTTTGGTTAATTTGTCGAGCCTACCTCTACTAGATTCTCAGGAGGCAACTCTAGCAGGGGTGGCAAAAGAGATTTATCGCAGCACAGATATAACTAACTGGATTTTTCCTACCCTTTGGAATGAATCCTATTTTGCTCAACCTCCCCTGGTACATAATTTAGTAGCGATCGCCTATAAAATCTTGGGAGTAGGAGAATTAGCAACTCGTCTTCCTGGAGCTTTGCTGGGGGCTTTATCGGTATTGTTGCTCTATCAGATTGGGCGAGAAATTTTTGTAGCTCGTCTTCCTGCCTTATTTTCGGCTCTAGTTTACCTAACTTGTCTTCCTGTCGTGCGTTATAGTCGATTAGCTACTTTAGACGGCCCCTTGCTCTGTTTTGAGCTATTGACGATTTGGGCAGTTTTGCGATCGCGTCGCGACCTTAAATGGACTTTGGTCACAGGTATTGGCTTTAGTTTAATGAGCCTAACTAAAGGATTTTTTGGGATTCAGGTTTTGTTGATCGCCTTGTTGTTTTTATTTTGGGATACTCCCCGCTTACTTAGTTCAGTTTATTTTTGGACTGGCTTATGCTTGGGTGCAGTTCCTAGTGGCGTGTGGCATTTTGCTCAATTACTGCACTATCGTCAGTTAGGGATTGAACGCGATTTCTTCAATTTACTTTTGGCTCAAGCACAACAGCATTTAGTACCGAGGGAATTATCTCCCGACTACTATTTATTACGCCATGGGCTACAAGCTTTGGAGTATTTGATACCCTGGTTAATGGTCATGTTTGCGGGATTGCAGTTAATCAAACACAATCTCCATTGGGGATGGGGAAAATTATTAGCGGTATGGTTGGGGGGTTATTTAACTTTAAATTTGCTCTTGCTCAATCCAGACTATTGGCTCGTGCTACCCCTCTATCCTGCTTTAGCCTTGGCAGCAGGAAAACAGCTAGACCGAATTCGTAATTTGCCCAGTTTTGTGGTTTATCCCCGTGGTTGGATCTACAGCTTTGCTTTAATGTCAGCGTTGGCGGCTTTAGCGGGATTAAACTGGGGGATCTACAACTATATTGATTTTTATTTGCCGTTTATATGTGGCTCCCTCAGCATTACTTTTGGTGCGACGGCCATTGTCCTTGCCCAGCAAGATAAACAGTTTATAACTTTATTGTTCTGGGGTCTTTTTGTTTCAATTTTTTTGCTTGTGGCTTCCCCTCACTGGATTTGGGAACTGGAAGATGGGAAATCAGTCAAATTAATCGCTGAACTGGTGCAACGCTATACTCCTCCTCAAGTAGTGATCTACGGTTCCGAAACAGTAGCACGTCCCAGTCTGGCTTTTTATAGCGATCGCCAAATTATTCCACAGTCGATTCCTGAACTGCAAAACCATTGGCAACAAGATCCTCTATCCTACTTCCTCTTGGATTCCCAGACTGCTCAGGAATTAGATCTTCCGACCACAGCCTTTATTCAAGACGAACCCTTACAATCCTTGGGATGGCTGCTGGCAATCAAAGATCGTACCTCTGTCCTTGCCGATTTGTCGCCATCGAGCAAGTAGTTAGCAATCAAGCAAAAATTAGAGCGTTTAATGCTGATTCTAACGTATATTTTTTAGAGACTGTTGAATAGCAGATAAACTATTGAAAACAGAATAATCCAGAATTACTCTATTACCTGGTTAGCTAAATTGGGCTACAAAAATAAAAAAGAGGCTAAACGGCAAATAAATTTATATCAAACCGAATTCCTCTAAACTATATTTATTTTTGCTTAACTCCCTGACATAACTTATATAATTATGGTCTCTGTCTATAAAAATTACAGAAGTCTATTCTTCATCCTCGACCCCAATTTGTCTCAGGTGAATGTGCTTTCTACCCAAGGTAATTTCAAACTCATCTCCCTGTTGCAAACTCATCTTCTTAGTGTAGGCAGAACCAATCAATAAGTTGCCATTAGATTGTACGCTAATTCGATAGCTAGCAGAACGTCCACCTCTACCTTGACCATTGGAAGTACTATCTAATTCGATTCCTTCAGCATCAATCAATGCATTCAGGAATTTCATCATATTGACTCGCTCTACTCCATTTTTCGTGACTGTATAGTAGCCACATTTTTTGGCTTTTTCCTCTTTTGAGAGAGCGCCAAGCTCTTTTACTCTACCTATTAATGTTGGACCGACTAAAGGTTGTGGTTGGGTTGTTTTTGCCATTAAATTTGAAACAACTAAAAATCTATTTGGTTTACAATTTTACTTTCAGCTTAAACTTTAGTTTAGGCTGATTTTTTTACTTTTCTATTTTCATATAAAACTATATTACACTTATTGAGCAGAATTAACTTAATTAAAAAATTAAAATTTAATTTTATTGATCTATGTTGACATTGCCAATAATTAATATTTATAAGTTTGTCAAAAAATTGACTTAGCATACACAAGTTTTACTAAGGATTTAAAATCGCTCAATGAAATTAACTACTCGCGGTCACTATAGTGTTAAGGCATTACTGGACTTAAGTTTGCAACCAGGATATCAACCAACATCAGTTAAAATGATTGCCCAAAGACAGGATTTACCCGCCCCTTATCTCGAAAAGTTACTGATTGAAATGCGACGTGCTGGTATCGTTAATTCCGTTAGAGGAGCAAAAGGGGGTTATCAGCTAGCGGTTAAACCAGAGCAGATTTCTCTCGGTAAAATCTTAGAAGCTGTGGGGGAAACGATTGAACCTCTACCTCGCCATTCTCCCGATCGCAATTTGGCGGAAGATTGGGTGACCTTTAGTATTTGGCGTAGACTGCATCAAAAATTAAAAGAAGCCCTATATGGGATTACCCTAGCAGATTTATATTATGATGCTCGCAGTTGGCAAGCCGCCCAAGGAGAAGAAAATAATTTTGTGGTTTAAGTCTTCCTCTAGTTTGATCTTGTTATTGGCAGCTTGGTTGGACTATCTTGTGGGGGATCCCTGGGAATGGCTACACCCTGTCCAGGTGATGGGATGGTTCATTAAAACCTATAGTGACCTGGCAATCAAATTTTGTCCTCCTGGTAGGCAACGTCGTTGGGCAGGAGTGGGCTTAGGTTGCTTATTAATTATTGGCAGTGGATTGATTGGCTGGTTGATGATCTGGATTTGTAGTGCGATTCATCCTATTTTGGGCTTAACCGTCCAAATAGTGATCCTGGCTAGCTGTTTTGCGGGAAAGAGTCTGGCGGTGGCAGTAGAGGATGTTTTGACTCCCCTTCAGGCTAATGATTTAACTCAGGGGAGATCGCGTCTCAGTCGATATGTGGGTCGTGATACAGAGAATTTGTCTCCCTCAGAAATTCTCAGAGCCTTATTAGAAACCGTAGCGGAAAATGCGGTGGATGGTGTCACGGCACCTCTGTTCTATGGGATTGTTGGCTCTTTTACTCCCATTGGGGCTGTTCCCCTGGCATTGGCCTATAAAGCTACTAGCACCCTAGATTCAATGGTGGGCTATCGTCGTGAACCCTATACAGACCTGGGTTGGTTTAGCGCCCAGTTGGAAGATCGCCTGACTTGGTTGCCTTGTCGCCTGACGGTGTTGAGCCTGAGTCTCGGTTCAGGTAGGCCGTTAGAGATTTGGAGCATTTGTCGTCGTGATGGCATCCAAGATCCTAGTCCCAATTCAGGTTGGAGTGAAGCTGCCTATGCTGGAGTTCTGCGAGTCCAACTAGGAGGCAAAAATACCTATCAGGGAGTAGTCAAGGAAAAACCGCTACTGGGTAATGCCACCGAACCAATCTCAGCAGGAAAGATTGATGATGCCCTAGCTGTGACTCGTTACTGCTGTTTGAGTTGGTTGGCGATCGCGATCGCGCTGCATTTTCTAGATCAGATTTTTTAACTCATATCCGCAGATCGCGTCCGCTGCATCGCTTTATCTGCGTTCATCTGTGGACTAAGCCAGAAGTAAGCCAAAAGCAGGATGAATCGATACTTCCTATTTTATTAATGTAAAAACAGACTCAGATTGGGTTTAACAATTAAATTAATAGGAGTTAAATTATGACAGCAACTCATGAATCCCAGCTTGAGACTTGTATTCAAGCTTGTCTCGATTGTCTGCGTGATTGTGAAAATTGTGCCACTGTCTGTTTAGATAGCGAGATGGTACAAATGATGGCTGAATGTATCAAGCTATGTCGCGATTGCGCCGATACCTGCACTTTGTGCGCTCGGTTTATGTCTCGTAAATCTGCTCTTCACGCTCTAATGTGCGGTGTTTGTGCCGAAGCGTGCGATCGCTGTGCGGCTGAATGTAAAAAGCATGACCACGAACCCTGTAAACGTTGTGCAGCATCTTGTCGTCGCTGTGCTGAGTCTTGCCGACAAATGGCAATGGCAATGAGATAGGTCGATCAATGATCGTCATGCAAAGACAAACATTAAATAACTCTTTTTTGTGTGGCGATCGCTTAACAACCGAGAAAATTATTCCGATCTGACAGCAAGTAATGCGTTTTTGGCATGGTTAAGGGCAGCATAACAGCACAATAACAGCAGAAATGTGACTTAAACAACAGTCAGTCCAAAATTTATCTGTTAAAAAAGAAGCTGTGATTTCCTCTAGGGCGTTTAATGTTGGATTCGATTTGATTGCGTTTACAAAAAATTAACTATGACTTCAGGCAAACTTTACAGGAATTAGGTGATCTTGCTCATGCAAAATTAGGAGTAAATCGTGCAGCATAAGATTGAAAGAAAGGTTTATCAGCCAATAAGCTTTTTTTTAGCTCAAATTTCGGCAAGCAACTCGAATTTTCTCGCTGCTGTCGGAGCATTTAAAGCATCAGCCAAACGTATTAAAGAACCCTAGTAAACCGATTACCGTTAGCCAATACTAGTATCCAGGAGTCCATTATGAACTTAGTACAGCATACATTTGAAACATTGCATCCTAGCTTATGGCTGGCTCGTCTGCAGCGTGCTGTCTTTTCCCCTAGCTCAAACAACAAGCAGGGCAAAATCGATTTTCTCTCCCCTGTGCGTAAATGGTTAGACAATCTAGTCATTACCGATAGTGCTTTTGCCCATCGCCTATGCAAAAGCATTCCTAATCAATGTCCCTTTGAACGGGAAATAAAATTATTAGGACATACTTTGGTCACAATTCCTCCTCTATGCAAGTTAAATCCTCTCTATAATGAGGTGATTGCCCTCCGTTTTCGAGCAATTTGCTACTTAGCAGATACTTGTGGTGAGGATGTTAGCATCTACTGTTGAGATCGATTAAAATTGGGTGATCATTAATTATTTTAATAGACAGTCGTGGCAATCATCGCGCTCAAAGCTTGGTATCTAGCACAGTACGAACCGATTAAGCAGATAATTCAGCAGCCTTTTTCCCTGCGTTTAAGCAGAAATAGTCTCTTGAAAACAGGTTTGCGGGCAGATTTTTTAGACGATCGCCTGGAGGTGGAAGGCTCCGACTGGTTTCAACTATATCTGTCGGGGAAAACTGTTGAGTTTTATATTCAAGGTAGCGGTACCTACGTCGTCTCGAATATTGATTTGGTTTCGCAGGAAATTTATTTCACTAAATGTACTAGCATTTCAGGGTTAGAACCCACCATTTACTACAGCCCCCAAACTCATCATCAAGCTGCGAATGAAGCGATTACCGCCACCTTGAACAGGATTGTCGCCGATGTCGCCAAGCGATCGCGAATCCCGTTAACTTTAGCAGTTACTCCCCCTACATCGGACTCCCCTCTGCGATTGAGTAACAGTCAGTTTAGAAAGATCAGCAAAAGTTTATTGTTGATTGCCGATGTCACCCCCATTCACAGTATTGCTAATGTTACCAAGGGGGATCAGCCTGAGTTATTAATAGACTCTAGAGTCTGTGTTGAATTGGGCTACGGTATTCAAACTAAAGATCATGGTCAGATCTTACTATTGAGCCAGGAGCGCCCTGATTTACCTGGTAAAACACCTTTTGACATGGCTGGTTATAAACAATTGAGCTTCACGGATGGCAAAGAATTAGGGAAGAGTTTACCCAAATTAATTGATACCCTGTTGCAGAGATATAGTTTATTTTAATTAACTCCTAAGAAACAAATTAATCTGCTTAGGCTGGGAAAAGGGGAAAGGGGAAAGGGAAAAGGGAAAAGGGAAAAGGGAAAAGGGAAAAGGGGAAAGGGGAAGGGGAAAACGGAAAGGGTTCTGTTTTCATATCTGAAGCGATCTCCGTAGGTACAAAATATAAATACCCCCCAGATATTTACCCTAACTTCTGGGAGGAATCAGTGCTTAACTGTGGGATCAAATCCCTACCGACTCGATTGCTAAAAATCAAGTGAACTATAATTCAGTCTGCAAACAATGGTCTTTTAAACAAGAGATTAGTATC
>JBEANW010000301.1:0-3473 GCA_041165225.1 Cyanobacteriota bacterium
TCCGAACTCCGAACTTCGAACTCCGAACTTCGAACTCCGAACTCCGAATTCCGAACTCCCCTAAACTAAGATTTCTGCTAATTGTTGCAATAGCTCTTGTTCGTTATAAGGTTTGGAGAAATAAGCAGAAGCGCCTAAATCCATAGCTAGTTTACGATGTTTGTCGTTATTACGGGAGGTCAGCATGGCGACTGGTAAATTAGCCAGTTCTGGTCTTTCCTTGACTGCTACCAAGAACCCATAACCATCTAGTCGAGGCATTTCCACATCCGAAATAACTCCCTGAACCACTAATCCATTCATCAATTTATCCAGAGCTTCTAAACCATCTTTGGCTTGTTCCACACGATAGCCAGCTTTTTCTAGAGTCAAACTGAGGTAACGACGAACATTGATGGAATCATCGACCACCAGAATAGTTTTGATGCTGGGAAGATCATTAGCTGCACCCAAATCTACATCAGATGAATTAGGGTTCAGGCGATCGCTTAAATCTTTCGCCACCAAGGCAAGAGGATCAATCAGAGGAATAACTTTTCCATCCCCAAACACTACGGAACTAATGACCCCAGGAGGCAAAGGAACAGGGCTGTCGATCGCTCGAATAGTGGATTCTTGTTCGTCCCAGAAACGACTAATCTTCAGAGCAGCAAAGGATTGATCATCCCCTACCACTAGAGTCATCGTTTGATTAATGGTAGGAGTACCAGTTAAACTGACCGCATTGTACAAACGGTTATAAACTAAGATCTTTTCTATTTCTATTAAGGGAATTTCGGTCTGATTCCAATTGACCCCAGGGGTGTCTTCTGAAGTTACTATTACTTGTGGATCACCAGATATTAGTTCCCTAATGCTATTAGCAGGAATGGCAAAAATAATCCCCCCTTGTTCCACAATAGCTACCCGCAAAATCGAGAGGGTAAAGGGAATTCTGAGTTTAAACGTTGTACCTTGACCTAGTTTGGTATCCACCCGAATATCACCGCGAATCTCTTGGAGATTGGTTCGCACCACGTCCATCCCCACTCCTCGACCAGATAGTTCGGTGACTTGACTTGCGGTACTAAAGCCAGGTTCAAAAATAAAGTTGAGTAATTCCGCTTCGCTGATGCGTGCCACTTCTGCCTGGGAAAAACCCATTTGATAGACGCGATCGCGAATTTTATCGAGAGGAATTCCCCCACCATCATCACTGATGGTAATGACACTATAAGTACCTTGATTATTGGCTTGGATCGTAATAGTTCCCGATTCTGGTTTACCCGCAGCAATGCGAGCTTGAGGAGTTTCAATCCCGTGGTCAAAGGAGTTACGCAACAGGTGCATCAACGGATCGCTTAATGTTTCAATTACGGAACGATCCAAAAGAGTTCTTTCGCCGATAATCTTTAGCTCTACTTTTTTAGCAAACTGAAGATTAAGGTCGCGAATTACCCTGGGGAAACGTTTTACAGCATCAGCAAAAGGTAACATTTGAGTGCGTGTCACGTTCCCCTGCATCGATCTGGTGGTGTAGTGGAGATCTCTGGCGGATTGATGAACCTGTTGTAATCCCAATTCAATATCCGTGGCTACCTCTTGCAACTGAACGATGGTTTCAATTTGCTCTTGACAGATGAGATGAATGTCACTGTAGCGATCCATTTCTAAACTATCAAAGCCTGGATGTTTATTGGCGGTTAATTTCCCACCGCTGGCAACTAACTGTTCTTTATCGCTCAACAGTCCTTCCACGGAAGCCCGATCATACCATTGTTTAAGCTGCGTATTAGAACGTTCCATCTGAGACATCCGCTGACTCATGAGGGCAATTACTCCCTGCAATTGTCCTAACCGCAGGGTAATACTATTACGGTTTAAAACTAGTTGCTCAAACAGGGTGTTGAACTGTTTAAGTTGAGAGGCAGGAACCCGCACCATCTTGTCCAATTGCTCAACAGATGGAGTTTGATTGGATGAGCTATTAGTTGTGGCAAAAGTTGCTAAGTTGGGGACGATCGCTTGAATTTGGGCTACGGTTTCTTTGATCGTATTTAGCCCAAAAGCAGACTCGAAAATGTTTTGTTCCTCTGCTTCAGCTTTTGCAGGCTCGGATGTTGATGTTGTTTCGTCAGGTTCTAATTCAAATGCCGATTGTAGTTCCTGGAATTCCTTCGATTCGCTATCAAAGAAGGTTGATGCTGTTTCGTCAGGTTCTAAGGCAAACGCTGATTGGAGTTCCTGGAATTCGCTGGATTCTTCATCAAAAGCAGCAAAGGCTGATCCCACTTCTGGGGTATCTAAGTCAAAGGCTGACTGTAACTCGCTGAATTCGATCGCTTCATCTCCAAAAGGTTCAAAGGCTGAAGCTGTTTCTGGAGTATCTAAGTCAAAGGCTGATTGTAACTCGCTGAATTCGATCGCTTCGTCTCCAAAAGGCTCAAACTCATAACTATCCTGGCTAACTGGACTAACAGCTTGATAACCTTCTAAATACGATGGTAGTTTTTCGACGTTGCCTAATAAAACTAAAGCGTGCGATCGCTTCCAGGTTTTGAGTGCTTGGTTGGCTAAAGCTGTAATTTCTGCCTCGGAAATACTTGCTGCCTGGTATTGAATTGATTCACAAAGTTGAATAAACGGATCGAGGCTTGCCATGTTGCCAAAGCCAATCAATTCTTGGGCGGTGACAGAGAGCTTTTCCGCTAGTTCAGTCAGATCTAAACCTGATAGTTCCTCTTCAAAGCGGGTTAAAATTTCTTCTACCCCTTCCTCAAAGATCAAGAGGGCAGGATCGCTATCTTCATCCTGGGCGAGTAAAGCATTTTCATCCGCTGCTTCCAAGTCTCCCAAATGCGATCGCAACTGCTCAAAAACTGGTTGCAGGCGATCGAGAGTTTCTTGAATCTGATAATCGGCTAGAGGATCGGTGGCGGATATTTTTACACGGTTTAAACTGCCAAGATGACGTAGAGAATCAACACTTTGCAGCATAAGGGTTTCGATCGCAGTATCAATCATACTACCAGCATAGCGCACTCGTAGAATTTTCAAGAAATCTTCCAGACGATGGGCAACTTGACTTAAGTTAGTAAAGCTCATCATGCCTGCCCCACCTTTAATTGAGTGAGCAGAGCGCAAAACATTATCTATCTTGGCAGGATCAACTTCCGCATTAGCTAATCCGACAAGATTAGATTCCATAAGATCGAAGTATTCCTCTGCCTCATCCAGAAAATTCAGGCGAATCTGTTGTTCTGTATCCATCTTGGTTGCAGTTTAGTAAGTAACGTGAGTTCGGGTTGAGAGTATTTAGTTAGCTATAAGCTCTAAGCTATAAGCTCTAAGAAGACATCTGAAAAGAGACTTGGTAGTAGCGCGTCTAGATTAATTTGTTGGATATTAAAAATGGTTTCAGCCCCCTACCCCTTTCTCGCGCATTCCCTTGCGCCTTTCGGCGGCGCGGGGTCGCTCGCCAATCTTGGGGGAAT
>JBEANW010000302.1:0-8421 GCA_041165225.1 Cyanobacteriota bacterium
GCTAAAAAGGGATTATAAAAAGATTCCCCCCGCTCGATCACCTGAGATAAACCCATCAAGTCATAGATCCGCCGATAAGAACGACTGGATAGTTCACAGACAATTTTCCAGGCTTTAATAGTCTCCTCATCACCTGCCTGTAATTCCACTACTGCTTGTCTAGAGGCTTCTTTAAAATTGGCATCTTCATCAAAACGCTGCTTTGCCTGACGGTAAAAAGTAGCCAATTCCCCAAGGTTGAGCTGTGCTGTCGCCGTTAGTGCTTCGGGGTAAGCTTCCTTTAAATAGGCAATTAACATACCAAAAGGCGTACCCCAGTCACCGATATGGCTGATGCGGAGAACATCATGACCCATAAATTCCAAAATTCGGCTGAGACACTCCCCAATGATCGCAGGGCGCAAATGTCCAACGTGCATCTCTTTGGCAATATTGGGACTAGGATAATCGACGATGACTCGTTGGGGATTCTTCGTGAGTTCAACCCCTAGTCTTTCATCCGACTGGATTTGGCTCAACAACTGCCCAATATAGCTAGATTTTAGCGTGAAGTTGATAAAACCTGGTCCTGCGATGGTGGGGACTTCACACATCTCCTCAATTTGCAGATGATCGATAATGGATTGAGCGATCGCTCTGGGACTTTGTTTGAGGGGTTTAGCTAGAGACAAGGCGACATTAGACTGATAATCACCAAATTTGGGATTGTTAGTGGACGCTACTAGAGGATCGGTAGCTGCTAAGGAGTCGCCAAAGGCAGACAATAGGGCTTGGCTAACAGAATCTTGAAGCTGTTCTAGTATAGAGGTCATGATATTTTTTTAGTTGGGAAAAGGGAAAAGGGAAAAGGGAAAGGGGTTCACTAATCTATTTTCATAACGAAGTGTATGCTAAAGCATTTGCGAAGCTTATCCTTTAGGACTAACTGCGTGTCGTCCTTTAGGACAAATTCCCTAACCCCCATTCCCTAACACCTAACCCCGATCATCATAAACCAATTTAAATACGTGACAGCTTACTAATCTCCTGTGGCAATAAAAATTGAACCTGTATGATTTTGCGGTGCCGAAATATCTTCCACAGTAAGAGCAATTTTCTTAATCGTTCTTGATTCAAAATGGGGTTGAGGCACAGCAATTTCTTGGGCAAAATTTCCTGCTTGGTTTACTTGGAAAACGGCGGTCAAGATCGCACCTTTTTGATCGGTGGTGTAGGGAACATTTTTGCCCACTACTGTCCATAACGCATAGACTTTTTTCGCTGGTAGGGGAGGTAAGTTTTGAGCAATCAAAGTCGCTTTCAACTGATTAGGATTAACTATCAGCTTGGCTTGTGTTTTGGGTAAATCTTTGCCCTGAAGTAAATAGGTTTTTTGATTTGTCACTTTTGCTACATCTGCCGTTTGCACAGAACGCCACAGTTGATAGTTAGCAATACTTAAACAGGCAATTGTCAATAGGGCGATCGCCCCTAATATTTTTGCTAATCTGGTAGGTGTAGCCACTCTAATCTTGCTTGAGGGTTGTGCTGTTGTAGGCGCGATCTGTTGAGCATTAGCCGCAGTCAAAATGCGATCGCGTAAGTTAGCAGGGGGAGATACTTCAGGGGAAGCATAAGCTAAATCAAAAGCCTCCTGCATAGCCACAACCTGTTCTCGTACATCTGGATTTTCCCTGAGCATTTCCTCAAATAGCAAAGCTTCGGCAGGACTTAGGTTGCCCAACACATAGCCTGAAATTAATAGCTGTTCGCATTCTGGAGGTAGTGTCGACATGATGTTATGATTGCCTCCTAGAATTGGTTAGAGCCTGACGTAATTTCAGCAACCCTCGACGGGTTCTTGACTTTACCGTTCCCAGGGCAGTACTTAGTCTTGTAGCAATTTCTACCTGGCTTAACCCTTGATAGTAAGCCATTTTCAACACTTCTCGTTCTTTTGTTGATAGCTGTTCTAAAGCCTCTAAGACTTCTTGCGATCGCTCTAGTTGAACAGCCTCTTCTATGGGACTTGCAGACGATACTTGTTCCTGTTCATTTACTGCTTGATAGCGAATTTGTTGTCTTCTGGCGTGGGTTCTAAGGCGATCTAAAGCCCGCGATCGCGTTAAAATGCTCAGATATGTACGCAAACTTCCTCGTTGAGGATCGTAGGCAGATTTCTTGGTCAGAATCAGAAAAACGTCTTGAGTTAAGTCTTCTGCTTCGCTTGTGTTAGTTAATAAATGCAATGCTATCCCATAGACCAAAGCAGCATGGCGATCATATAAAATGGCCAGAGCATCAGTTTCGCCATTTTGCAGTCGCAAAAACAAGTCTGCATCAGTCTGATTGAAATTTTCGTCCTCAGAATAACGACTGGGGAGTTCAGGAGACATATATAACGATCAAGAAATATGGCATTGCTACATAATATCTTTTCGTAGACTAGATAAATTCAGCTAATTTACAAAATTACTGGAGAGGTTGTCTGAGTAGTTAAATTTACTATGTAAAAGTCCCCCAAATTCCGATTGAGTATGGTGAGTAAACTTAACCATCTCTCATATCAAGTCCACTTGATTACTTCTTATAAAATCTCTGCGCCTTCGCGGGAGTTTTCATTGAAATTGTCTAAACGGACTTTCATATCATGCTCAAACTTAGGGGACTTTGAATTAACCTACATATGCATGTTTGGGGTTAGCAATGAGCTATTTGTTTTAAACAAAATCGAAATTAACAACTAAATCATCAAAATTTAAGTCGCCACTATTTTGTACATTTTCAATTCCAAAGGTATTATCTCCTAAACTACGAATATGCTCCATGCCATCAGCATTAACCCCTGCATAAGGAAAATAAACGGTAGGGTCATTGCTATGATCCCCATCTTCTAGCTCGGCTATAGTACCATCAACCACCACAAACGGAGCGTAGGTTGACCCTGGAGCAAATTCAGCGGTAAACTCAGTGGATTTTCCGTCGAGGTTAAGGTCAAAATCTAAGCGATTAGCGATCGCCGCTTGAGTATAGCCTGAATCGCCAACGGCAGTTGTCTGACCAGATTCAGAATTAATTACGCTACCATCGGCATTTACCTCATAGAAACCGATAGTACCGCTGGATAGAGTGTTTTCATTTACAGTAATGCTAACCGTTGAATAGTTTAAGTCGCTCAGATCGATTAGAGGCTTGGCATTACTCTCGTCTTGAGTTTCCAGATCTTTTTCAATTGCCGTCAGTCCTTGTAAATTCAAAGGATCAATCGAACCAACTTCACCCAGGCTATAAGCTGCACCAGAATTTAGATCTATAGAATACAAAGTCGTGTCAGAGACGGCAAAAGCTGTATTATCACCTTCTGTGGCAGAAACGATTTCAAAGCCACCTAAAGTATCAAAATCAATTCCCAAGTCCCCTACTGTAGCTAATGTTCCATCGTTAGGTGGATTTTGTAACGCTAGATCGTTTAACAAAGTATCAATATTGTATAGCTGAGTAGAAGCAGTGCCGTCAAAGGAATTAGTATAGGCAGCAGCAGTAACGTTAGGATTCACCCCCTCATTAGAATCTCCTGAACCAAATGCTAAAGTACCATCAACGGTTACTTCCCCAGTGTCCACGTTAATCCGAAAGTTTTGATCATTATCCCCTACTAAACGCAAGCGATCAGCAACAGGATTAAAGTCAAATCCCGATATAGTTCCTCCTTCAAAGGGCGTATTGAGAGTGCTAACATAGCTAGCTAAACCGCTATCGGCATCAATCGTATAAATATTATTGGCAGTAGAAATACCATATATAGAGCCATCGGCAGGTCGAGTATCGATACCGAGTAATGTCCCTTCAACTCCAGTAATATCGGTAAACTGACTCGCAGCAGGATTATGGTCGTCAAATGACACCAATTTGTTGTTGTCGGTTAAAGCTACAAGGTTGGTAACATTTGCTGATTCCTGTGCTTTAATAGCTTCACCATTGCCTAAATCTGTGGTTGAGGGTGCTGTAAATTCCATAAGTTTTTAATTGTGCTGATATTTTGTTCATGGCAAAACTTGTCCTACTTTTGCTAAATAGAACAAGCGATCGCCTTTGGTAGTCGAAGAGACTCCGCCTTGAAACGACGGAGCTTCCTTCGACTTCGTCAGAGATTACTCCGCCGTAAAACGACGGAGCCTGCTCTGACCGTTGGTGAGAGAACCGTATACTATCGTGGGACTGACGCTATGCTGTACAACCTTACCAGGTCTAAAAAATAGATAGTATTTAGCTTGTTAGCTATTCCCTAACTTGTCATCTAATATCTATTGAGCAACCTGAATTTAGGATTGTTAAGACAAACAGAGATTAATTTAACTCTGCCTGTATTACTTGTACGTTTAAGCAAAGCAATTGGATTCAACTAAACTTTAAATTAATGAAAATCCGACGACCAGACAGCCATATAAATACGGTCTTGCTGATTGCGTTGAATAACTCCCTGCAAATCTCCAACAGTAAAGTTGTAAACTGTTTGGCGACGTTGATACACTGCCTCTAATCCTCGTTCTAGATCAGGCTCGATTTTAGCCCCTAACAGTGAAATCAAAGCAGCTTGTAATGTTTTAAAGCTAGTTGAGGGAGGCACAGCTATTTCTGCTTGACGTAATTTGTTAGTTTGAGCGTCAAATAAATACCCCAGATCGATTCCCTGAGAAACAACATTTTTATACGACCAAGCAACGCTGTTTGTCCAGAAACCAGGTTGCCGCCAGATAGGTTCACCCAAAGTTTGAAGAATTTTTTGGTTTGAAGTGCCTACGAGAAAAATTATGTTTTGAAAAATATTATTATTATCATCGGTCGCATCATCTTCAGTCAGATTTTCAGTCAGATTTTCAGTCAGATTTTCAGTCAGTTTTAGGTCATCTTTGCCTGGTAAAAGCGACTCTTCAGGAAATAGATCCGCGAAGTTTAGAGGTGGTCTTTCCTCTAATTTAGCAGCAAACTTGTACCAACCCCAGGCACTGGCAACCACCAATAGCCCTAATAAAAGCACTGTCGCAGTTTTTAAAGTTTTTAGGGAAGATTTTTGGCTATTTCTATTGAATAATTCAGTTGTTGAAGAAGACAGTAAAGCCGATCGCATTTTGACCGCCGAATCAAATCGTCTCTCTGGTTGAGGCGAGATTGCCCGACTCAGCACCTCCATGAGATCGTGACTAATAAAAATTTCTGGAAAGTTAAAATCAACATTTAAAGGAGATCGCCCCGTGAGTAAATGAATTGCAGTTAAAGCTAAACTGTAAAAATCATTGTTGTAGGTTGTTTGTCCCATTGCTTGCTCAGAAGACATATATCCAGGAGTCCCCGCAACTACTCTTAACTGGGGGCGATTATTAGACTGGTAGGCTTTGCGATCGCTGATTTGTTGTGCTATGCCAAAGTCAATCAAAACAGGTAAATTATCGTGAGAACGCAACACAATGTTACTGGGTTTAATATCACGATGAACAATTCCTTGACTGTGAATACACTCTAATATGGATAATAAATGCAGTAAAATACTTTTGGTTTCTGATTCAGACAGCTTTTGTTGTTGATGTAGCTTTTGTTCCAGAGTAACGCCAGCGACCCATTCTTGGACTAGATATGAAGAGCTACCATCTTTAAAATAGTTATAAAATTGACCGATTTGATCGTGTTTACCACTTAACTGCTGGAGTGTTTTGGCTTCTTGTTCAAACATAGATGCTCTAATTTGCCTAACTCTCTGTGAGCAAAAACTTAGATCAAGCCGTTTAACTATACATTTACGATGCTTTACAAAGTCTCTAGCTAAAAAAACCTGGCTATGATTGCTGTTTGCTACTGTTTCATAAAGATAGTAGCGGTTGTTAATTAATTTATCTGACAAACTTAGAGTAAGGTTGGTCATATTAAAGGGGAAGCCATTGTATTTCTACTTAGTAAGTACGCTGAGCAACTAAAATTGGTTTCAAATGATTAATTAAACTAAATTTTGTCAATCTTGCTGTCAACAGTTGCCGATTAAATTAATTAAATGAATGAAGAACTAGAATCACTGCTTGACTTGGCATCTCGTCGGGGAATTAGCCACGCGGAAATCTATCAGGTATCATCGCAGTCTCAACCAGTCTTTTTTGAGGGCAATCGTCTCAAGCAATTAGAAAGCTCTCAATCAGTGGGGACAGCCTTAAGACTATGGCAGGATAATCGACCTGGTTTAGCCGTCGCCTACGGCACAATCGAACCTGAATTATTAATTGATAAAGCGATCGCCTTATCTCAACTAAATACCCCCGAAATTATTGAGTTAGCCCCACCCCGTCAAGTAACTTATGATTTAACAGGAGTTAAAGCGTCAGTTCAGGATTTAATTGCCTATGGCGATCGCGCAGTTACTCAATTAAGGGAAGAATATCCTGAATTAATTTGTTCGGCGGAATTAGAGTTTGAAGAGGAAAGCATCACCCTGATTAACTCTCAAGGGCTTTATTGTCATTATCATGAGTCGGGTTTGAGTTATTCCCTCGGTGCGGAATTGATTCGGGGGGAAGATTTTTTAGGTATTTTTGATGGTGAGTATAGTAGAGAGCAATTAAACTTTGAACCACTAATCGAGAGCATTATTCGGCGTTTAGATTGGGCAAAACGTAATGTTAGTCCTCCCCAAGGAAAAGTCCCTGTAATTCTCACGGCAAATGCAGCCCCGCTGCTATGGGAAACGGTTTCCTCGGCTTTAAATGCCAAACGAGTTAAGGAAAAGTCTTCCCCTTGGAGTAATCTCCAGCAAGAATTGGTCATTTCAGAGCAAATTACCCTGTCTCAGCAGCCAGAATTACAACCTTATGACTGTCCTTTTGACGATGAGGGCATGGCAACCCAGAGGTTAGATTTAATTACCAATGGTGTCTTAAATCAATTTTATGGCGATCGCACCATCTCTAGGGAGTTAAACCTCAAACCCACAGGCAATGGCTTTCGTCCTGCTTTAGATAGCTATCCTAGCCCCTCTTTAGTCAATTTGATCGTGGCATCGGGTCAAAATTCTTTTGACGAGTTAATCACCAAACTAGACAACGGCATCATTGTCGATCAAATGCTGGGGGGAGGCGCAGATATCAGTGGCGACTTTTCCGTGAATGTCGATCTGGGCTATCGGGTAAAAAATGGCAAAATTATCGGCAGAGTCAAAGATACAGCGATCGCTGGGAACGTCTATCAAATCCTCAAGCAAATCGTCGCTTTAGGCAATGACACAATCTGGAATGGCTCTTGTTTCACTCCTTCTCTCATCGTCGAAGGTATTTCCGTCGTTGGCTAAACTTACACTAAAGTATCTAAACAAAATTATTTACTCTTTCCCTTTCCCCTTTTCCCTTTCCCCTACAGATTAATTAAGTGCCTAACATCAGTCAATCATGTCCTCAAAAACCAAGTTAATTCTGCGATCGCTACTGAGCGGTATTTTGATGGGTTTAGCTCCCGCCCCCTTCAATGGTTGGTATTTTGCTTGGTTTGCCTTAACTCCTTTATGGATCTTAATTAGACAACAAAAGTCCCTCAGACAAATAGCCATTCTTGCTCTGGCTTGGGGTATTGGCTATGACGGCTTGGCTTTATTTTGGATTACGGGAATGCATCCGATGACTTGGATGGGAGTACCTTGGTTAGCTAGTTTAGCGATCGCAACAGGTAGCTGGGTTTTTATTACTTTATGGGGGGCAGGAGTTGTAGTTAGTTGGGCAGTTTTATGGAGTTTAATTACTCGTAAATTAGACAGTAAAAGCGTCTTAAATAGTTCAATCAAAGTTTTAACTGGAGTAGCTTTGTGGTGCGCTCTAGAGACATTATGGAGTCACACCCCTTTATGGTGGCCAGCGATCGCCTATACTCAAAGTCCCCACAATTTGGTGATTCTGCAATTGGGCAAGCTATCAGGAGTTAATACTGTTGCTGCGGTAATCATTCTGGTCAATGGTTTACTTGCAGAGGCAATTTTAGCCTGGTATCAACAGCCTCGTTTCCAGGACAAAATATTGTTACTTGCTGCCCCCCTAAGCAGCTTAATAATTAGTCATTTATTAGGTTTTTACTTATATCAAATACCTGTAGCCAAGGATAATTTAGCACCGTTAAAAGTGGGCATTATTCAAGGCAATATTGCCAATGAAATCAAGCTTTTTTCTGAAGGTTGGCGAAAAGCGATCGCAGGTTATACTTCTGGTTATCAAAGACTCGCCAGACAAGGGGTTGATGTTGTCCTGACTCCAGAAACAGCCCTCCCTTTCTATTGGGAAGATGTGATTAATGATTCCAGTTTTTATCGGGCGGTGATTACCGAAAAAGTGACTGCTTGGGTGGGGGCAAACGGTAGAGATGGGAACAGCTACACCAACAGTATTTTTACCCTCACGGGGGACGGCAAAACTTACAGTC